>JANPPH010000205.1:0-16728 GCA_031428395.1 Gammaproteobacteria bacterium | reverse complement strand
TCTTTAAACCCACCCTACGCCAAGGAAAACGTCCTATTATTAAGCGCCAATGCGGGCAAAAAGCGTTGAAAATGATCTACGCCAATGACGCAATGGCCGGCGTATCCACACGCAATGTCCCCGTTCCGCGTCAAGAGCGCGAACAGTTTGCTTTGAGCGACGACGAAATACTAGAACTGGCACGTTACGCTTGCATCATCGAAGATCACTATTCGACCCGCGCCAACAAGCCCACACCAATGGATATCGAGTGGGCGAAAGACGGCATCAGCAATGAATTATTTATCGTCCAGGCGCGCCCCGAAACAGTCAAAGCAAGCGACGATATGCGCTTTTTGGAAAATTACCGCCTCGGGCAACGCGGCAAGGTACTCACCATCGGCAAAAGTGTCGGCCAAAAAATAGCGGCGGGGCCAGTGCGTGTCATTCTTGAAGAGGCCAACATGCGGGACCTTAAACACGGCGAAGAGCTAGTCACCGACATGACCGACCCAGACTGGGAGCCGATCATGAAAATTGCTGCGGCAATCGTTACGAATCGCGGCGGTCGCACCTGTCATGCAGCCATTGTTGCGCGCGAATTAGGCATCCCTGCAGTAGTAGGTTGCGGCGACGCTACGCAGCATATCAATACCGGCATGCAGGCCACAGTGTCATGTGCAGAAGGTGATACCGGCTATGTGTATGAAAATATCTTGCCGTTCACTATAAACCGCGTTGACGTCAGCCAGCAACGCAAACCCAAAACACGCATTATGCTGAATGTGGGCAACCCTGAAGAAGCCTTCGAGGTGCAAAAACTACCGAACGACGGTGTAGGCCTTGCGCGCATAGAGTTCATTATCAACAACAGCATCCGCGTACATCCGCGAGCGTTACTTGAATACGCTACGCTGGATGAGAAATTGCGCAATGACATTGATCGCATCAAAGCTGGCTATTCCTCACCGACAGATTTTTACATTCAACGACTCGCTGAAGGCGTCGGCACCATTGCTGCCGCCTTTTATCCCAGACCTGTCATCGTCCGCATGAGCGACTTCAAGTCCAACGAATACGCAGCGCTCTTAGGTGGAGAACAATTCGAACCCAAAGAAGAAAATCCGATGCTTGGTTTTCGCGGCGCCTCGCGCTATCCCTCGCCAGCGTTTGCCGATTGTTTTGCATTGGAGTGTGCTGCCATGCGTCAGGTACGCGAAGAGATGGGCCTCACCAACGTCGCGTTGATGGTGCCTTTCGTACGCAGCGTGGAGGAAGCAATACAAGTGTTGGCGCAGATGGCCAACCATGGCCTGCGTCGAGGTGAAAATGGATTGAACATATACATGATGTGTGAAATACCGGCGAACGCGCTCTTAGCAGACCAATTTCTCGCCCACTTTGATGGTTTTTCTATTGGCTCCAACGATCTCACCCAGTTAACACTCGGCGTCGATCGCGACTCGGGCCTCATAAAAGGCTTCGACGAACGCAACGAAGCCGTGTTAGCACTCATGGAAATGGCGATCAATGCCTGTCGCGCCCAGAATAAATACATCGGCATTTGTGGCCAAGCACCTTCCGATTTCCCCGAAATCACGCGCTGGTTAGTCCAACACGGCATTGATTCGATTTCACTCAATGCCGACAGCGTGGTGAGAATGATGGAGGTAGTGGTAAAGGTAGAGGCTGAACTGGACAATTAAGAGTGGTCCGTCACTACTGATTCGAACGTTCGGCTGAACCCGTCGATCAGCTCAGGCGAACGGACTTCACTGTTATGGCGGCACTAAGCCCTCCAACTCATCCATTTCCTCCTCGGCAAATCCAGCTTGCAAACGCGCTGCACGATGAAGCGGCCCTCTTACTTGGCCACGCAAATGGAGTGCGAGGAGTTGACGAAATGTTGCTCGCGGCTCCAAGTCGCGTTGTTGGCAAAGATAATGAAACCAGTGCGTACCAATCGCCACATGGCCGATTTCATCGCGAAGAATAATCTGCAAAATCTCACTCGTGTCCTTGTCGCCGATGGCTTGCAAACGCGCGATAATCTTAGGGGTTGCGTCAAGCCCACGGGCCTCGAGCACACGCGGCACCAACGCCATGCGTACCAGCACATCGTGAGCGGTCTCTTGCGCCATCTCCCACGACCCATCGTGCGCAGAAAAATCGCCGTAGGCATATCCCAACGCACTTAGACGTGTAGTCAACAGCGAAAAGTGATACGCCTCTTCCGCTGCCACCTTCAGCCAGTCACGGTAAAATTCTGCAGGCATGTCGCGAAAACGATACACCGCATCCAATGCAAGATTAATCGCATTGAATTCAATATGCGCAATGGCGCGAATTAAACCCAGATTATCCATTAGCCTCGTAGCGAGGGTGCGCAAGGTGCTAAAGATGGGCGAGAAAAGAAGAAAAACAGTCGGAGGCGTAGTCACTCTACGGTGACAGACTGTTTTTCATCTTTTCTCGCGCAGATTCAGTGCGTTGTGCGGCCGCAGTAGAGGGCTAATGGAAAATCTGGGTTAAACCGACCTGGCCGAGCGGCGTCCCTAACGAACGCGTTGGCACCTCGCGCGGTATTACGAGTACGGGTTGTTCAGGCCGTCCCGGCGCACCGATTAGCAACGGTGCGCTAAGTGAACTACATTCCAACTGACCATCGCGCCATGCCCGCGCAGCCTGCTCCGTCAGCGCCACCTTGTGCGCCGGATTGGTTTCAACCAGACACATCTCAACTACCGCAAATAGATTTTTCTGCATCATGGGGCTTCAATTCTTCTTAAGGGACGCAAAAAAAAATCATTTTAGACCAATGGCAGTTTTCAATTTTATATTCTCAAGCCAAGCATAATATCCATCACATTTGTTCCCGTCGGCCCAGTGCGAATAAGATCGCCACTGGCTTGCAGAAAAGTCCCAGAATTCGCCTGCTGCAGACACTGCACAGGATCAAAACCAGTCACCCTGCCTCGTTGCAACGTTCCGCCATCCACCAACGCGCCAGCATCCTCGCCGGGACCATCACTGCCGTCGGTGGCCGCAATGAGCAGTGCTGCTGTGTGCGTACCCGCCAAAACACACGCAGCCGCTAGCGCCGCATGCTGATTACGTCCACCTCGGCCAGGCGATGGCGGCAAATTCACGGTTGTTTCACCGCCCCAAATGTACACCCCCTCGGGTCCACGTAACAGCGCCGCGGCCAAAGTTTTTCCCGCTAACTCTGCATCGCCCTGGATGAACTCAGACTCGTCGAAAACCCGATAACCCAATTCGGCTGCACGCTGTGCAGCCGCCGCGCAGGCCAATCGGGATTGTCCCACGATAAAGCTGCTGATGGATGTAAAACACTGCTCATTAGGGAGAGGTGGCGCCAAATTTAACTTACCCTCTAACGCGACCGGTATGATTCCCTCGCACGGCAACGCCACGGACAGCGATGGAATCAACAAACCTGAGCCGATATCGGCGACCACATCGCCCGGCACATCAGAAATAAGCAACTGATAGGTAGACCGACCAGCCAGATGGAGCGCCAAACGCCCGCCTTTAATACAAGACATGCGCCTTCGTAAGGCGTTCATATAGCTGATATCCAAGCCACTACTTAATAGCCATTTATTAAGTTGGAGTAGATCGCTTAGGTCTATGCCTTGCGGCAAGACTTCAACAAGGCTCGATGCCCCACCTGAAATAAGCACCAAAAATTGGGCATCTGCAGGGGCTTGGTGAATAAAATCCAGCAACGCATCACCCGCATATAAACTCTGCGCCGATGGTAAAGGATGATCGGATTCAATAATCGTGCAACTCGGCGAAAACACTGTATCACCATAGCCACGCTTAGTAATAACCAGACACGCCACAACGCGCTGCCCACACGTGTCATAAGCACCTTCCGCCATGGCAGTTGCGGCTTTGCCTATAGCAATCACCACAACGTTGTTAGATAGTACAGATCGCTGGCGTAAAAAATGGCCAACTAGCAAACGGCCATTGACCGCGCGCAAGGCCGTTTGGTATATGTCGAACAGATTTGCTCGGTGATCTGCGTTCATTAAACCAATCCATTCTCTTGACAACCATAACCAAGTTACTTGATGATAGCGCAGCTTTATACGATATAAAGCCAGTAACGCAAATAACCTTGGGCTGGAAACGGCGCGAGCCTGCCACTTCAAAGCAAACCCTACCGCCCAAGTTCTTATCTATAACACAATCCGGAGGTGACTCAACATGAAAAAATTATTCGCCGCAGCAATTGCCGCAGCAAGCATATTCTCCTTCACTGCTATTGCAGGCGAAGGCGGTATTCACGGTACCTTGCAAAAAATTGATGGCTCATTTTACGTCATCAAAGACACTGCCGGTAAAGAACACCGCTTTCACTTCGACAATACCAGCAAGAAAGTTGGAGACATCAAAGAAGGCGCCAAAGTTGAGGTTTACGTAGATAAAGATCACGTAACCAAAATCGAAATTGAACACGGCAAGATGTAAGCAGTTGCTAAGGGAAGGCATGCGATAGCTTTATGTTGTCAAGTGCCTTCCTCTAGCCTTATCCTAACGGACCTACAACATCTGCCTCACCCACACATGTTCCATGTCGTCCTATACGAACCCGAAATCCCGCCTAATACAGGAAATATTATTCGGTTATGCGCCAATACCGGCGCAAAACTGCATTTGATCCAACCTCTCGGCTTTACGCTTGATGACAGCAAACTGCGTCGTGCGGGGCTCGATTATCGCGAGTTTTCACAAGTAACCGAGCACGCAAACTTGGCGGCATTTACTGCTGATATACAACCGCCAAGACTATTTGCGATTTCCACACGCGGAAAACGCCGTTACAGTGATGTCGCCTTTGCGCCCAATGACGCCTTTTTGTTTGGCCCTGAATCACGCGGCCTCCCTACAACTCTTCTCGACGAAATGTCCAGTGAATGTATACTGCGCATTCCAATGCTCGCGCACAACCGTAGCCTTAATCTTTCCAATGCCGTCACAGCCGTCGTGTTCGAGGCATGGCGTCAACATCATTTCGCTATGGCTCAATAACTCATAAAACTGGCTTGCCCATGCCGTCCACAGAACAAAAACAGTCCTTAACAAAAATCTGGCATACATGGAAATATTTCAGCCGCTTCACTAAGCCGGATCGCAACTACTTCCTCCTTGCCGCGCTGGCACTACTGGGTGTTGCCGCGACCAATACCATTATGATTTGGCTGTTTGGCAAACCGCTCGATCTTCTGCAACACGAGCGGTACACAGACATCGTCAAGATCGGCCTTTGGTTTGCCGTGGTGATGTTGCTTAACCAAGCTTTGCACCTGGCGGTCAATGCTGCGAACGGCTGGCTATCGCTACGTTTTATCGGTCGCGCACGCAGCGCCATGCTGGAACGGTGTTTAGTCGCATCGTTTCCGGTAATGGACGGTTATGCCAAAGGCGACATCTTAACGCGCTTGAGTGCGGATCTAGATAAACTCGTTCGACTCAGCGTGGAAACACCGCTGCTACTCGCATCGCATGCGTTTATCTTCATTTTTTATGCTGCAATGTTGTTTTTGATTGACGTGCCACTAGCGTTCTTAGCGCTATTGTTAACACCATTATTCGTCCTGCACCAACGCTTTTTCGGACAGCGAAAACGATATGTTTCTGAGCGGTTTTTCGATTACTTGGGCCGACTGTTGGCCTTTGAAGCTGAAAGTCTGAGCAACTTGCGTGGCATAAGTTCTTTTGGCGTCGAATCACACGTCTCACACCTTCATAACAACATTTTTTCGGATGCGCGAAAATGGGCCATGAAAAGCAAATGGCTGGATGCGTGGTTTAGCTCAACCTTCTCAGTTCTCATTTATCTTATCGGCCTCCTCATTGTCATAGGCGGCGTATATCAGATTCATGCTGAGGCGCTCACGGCAGGTCAGCTAGTCAGTTTTTTACTCTACTTGGGTTATTTATCAATCCCGGTCAGAGGTGTCGCCACCTTGGCACTGTCTGCCCAAGAAGACATGGCAGCGGCAAAGCGAGTTCGAGACGTGTTGAGTATTAGCAACATCGTACAGGAAACACCTACTGCACCAGGTATTTCCGCCTGCCTTGGCAATATTGAGTTTAACGACCTAGTTTTTAGCTACGATCCTGACAAAATTATTTTTGACCATATCAACTTGTCTATTAGGCGCGGCGAAACTGTCGCGTTAGTGGGCGCAAGCGGAGCCGGAAAATCCACGTTTGCCAAGTTACTGATGCGCTTTTACGATCCGCAAGCCGGTTCAATTAAAATCGATGGCACCGATATTCGCACCGTTAGCCTCGCCTCACTGCGCGCGCAAATCGCTGTGGTATGGCAGGAAACATTCCTCATCAACGACACTGTCGCCGCCAATCTTTTACTGAGCCGACCCAATGCCAGCCGTGAAGAATTAGTGCGCGCCTGCGAATTGAGTCACGCTTGGGAATTCATTTGCGAGCTACCGCAGGGATTGGATAGCGTACTCGGTGCAAATGGAATCGAATTGTCCGCAGGCCAGAGGCAACGGCTCGCCATTGCCCAAGCCTTCTTGCGCAACGCACCGATCTTGCTTCTCGACGAAGCCTCGTCCGCGCTAGACAGCCAAACTGAAGAGATTATTGTCAATGCTTTAGCGAAACTCCGGGAAGGCCGAACTACGCTGGTAATCGCGCACCGCTATTCGTCTATACGCGATGCAAATCGGGTAATTTACTTTAATGGCGATGGGACGTTGAGCGTCGGCACCCACCAACAATTAGCGGAAAGCCATAGCCAATACAAACAGGCTATTGATTGGCAAAACGGTTAACTTAAACCCAGATTTTCCATTAGCACTCTACTACGGCCGCGCAAAGCACTGAATCTGCGCGAGAAAAGATGAAAAACAGTCTGTCACCGTAGAGTGACTACGCCTCCGACTGTTTTTCTTCTTTTTTCGCCCCTCTTCAGCACCTTGCGCACCCTCGCTACGAGGCTAATGGAAAATCTGGGTTAAACGAAAAAAAGGGATACCATTTCTGATATCCCCATTAGTGGCTTACGAGCTTCCGTAAACCGGTAGGTTGTTTTAATGTGGCACAGCTTACTGCAGTAGTTTCTGCAATAGAGCGGGCTACAGAGGCGACATTACATGCCGCCCATGCCGCCCATACCACCCATGCCACCACCCATACCACCACCCATTCCACCACCCATGATAACCTCCAAATAAACGTATTGATGATTTTTTTAGCAGGTTGCTTAGAAGCTCCTCCGCTTTCTAAAACCCTGACTGGATAAAACACTCCCGACGAAGGCGCTTCTAAGCAACCTGCTAAGCCTACCTTCAGCCTGCGAAGGTAGGAGCAAAGTTAGCCTAAAATTTTTTTATTGTCAACATAAGCACAAACCGAAAGATCCTTTTTATTGTCTCGCAATATATTGATATTATTAAATAATTTTATATTTTTTAGAAAGGCATGGCGAACGTCACGTTTCCAATAAATGCAGAAACATGAATTAAATCGATGACTTAACACCAATCGGCTTATCACTTAACTGCGCTGACCTAAAAAAGCCGATTTTGACGATTACTAGTGGTATAGAGCCTTTCACTAACGACTATACGGATAGGCTTAGGCACTATTACGTAACATATTGTTTTAAATATTTTTATTCAACTTATTGACAGCGAAGACGGCTTTCAACAAAATCCCTATTAAGAAAATATTGGCAATGTGACTAAATATTTACGCTTTACTCACAAACAGGCATTTTTTTTAAGAAATGTCCTTAGTATTAACCGATGCTTAAATACGCAAATATACGTATTCGAACAATCGAATTTTGCTTGTTATGGAGATTTCACTCATTCATTCTCGGTTTGTGCCGAGATACGAAAGGTCACGCTTCAGTCCGCGGGGCATTGGACTTTAAGTTAGAGGGCGCACCATGTTCTTGCTTGCCGCAAGTTTTCTCGTTTTGTCTGGAATCGCAAGCTTAACCTATCAAGTCGCGTGGGTCCGGTTGCTCGGCCTGAGCATGGGCTCAACCAGCGCCTCTATTAGCACTGTACTTGCCGCTTTTTTCCTCGGCATGGCCATCGGCAGCTTTATGGCAGAGCGAATTACCCGCAATCGCATTCATAACCTCCGCCCTTACATTATTTTGGAACTCTGTATCGGCGCGAGCGGCCTTGCTCTATTACCCATACTGTTGAACTTAGATAGCTTTATGGCATTGGCGCCCACCATTGGCACCAGCCTGGGTTTCAAGTTTGCATTGGCAATGGTGCTGCTATCTATCCCGACAATCTGCATGGGTGCCACCTTTCCGGTCATGGCGTCGATTCTTATTCGCCGACAACACGAAGTAGGTTTGCGTGTGGGACAACTTTATAGCCTTAACACGGCAGGTGCCGTTTTGGGCGCCGCACTATCAGGCTTCGTGTTTATCCCCAATTGGGGGCTCGATGGAGCCATATACATCGCCTTTGGACTGAATATGGTCATTGCCCTCATTGCCATATATTTCAATAGGCGCTGGGTATTGCCGCCTTTTGAAGTCTCGGGAACCACGAGCGGCGACAGTACCGACGCTAAAGCGCCATACCGCACTCGGGCACTTATTGTTTTATTTGCCACGGGCTTTGTCGCGATTGCTACGCAAGTTGGCTGGACAAAGTATTTAGCTATTTTCACAGGCACGACCATTTACGGTTTTGCCGCGATTTTAACCGTGTTTTTGACCGGCATTACGGTGGGTTCCTGGGTAATTAAATCACACCTTGAACGTATGCGCGCACCCCAAGCCTGGATGGCGGTGGGTTTACTATTACTAGGAATATCGTTGATTTTAACGGGTGCCGGCTTAAGCGCCGTGCCGGTAATTTACGAAGCCGTCAATCACTTAAATGTTTCCCCCAATACACTCCACTTCGTCAAAGGGGCGATCGTTTTTGCCCTATTGTTTATTCCCACATTCCTTTTTGGAGCGCTTTTTCCCCTCAATTTAAAGCTTTACTGTGGAAATCTTGCCGGGGTGCGGGCACGCATTGGTAAAGCGTATGCAATAAATACCTTGGCGAGTATTTTTGGCGCGATTCTAGCGGGATTTTGGTTAATTCCGCAATTTGGCACCGACATTTTACTCACCAGCATGGCGTTAATAATTTTGGTGCTGCCGTTGCTGTTCATCGCGGATATGCCCACCTTCTTACCCAAACTTATGTTAACAAGTGCCGGTATTGCGGCAGCAGCAATGGTTTGGGTGTTACCGCACTTAAGTTATAAAGAACTGATCTCATCGGTGGATTATCAATACGACTCTGATGCCCAAGCTGGCGTTAAACCGGAATTTTTGTTTCTGAAGGAAGGTAAGGCTGGCGTTATCAGCATGGTCACTTATGATGGCATCCATGCCAAGCTACAAAATAACGGTTTGAATGAGTCCGTTATTCACTTAACCGACCCCAATAAAGCCTTGTTAGCGGAAACGTTACTGGGGCTTGTTCCTTATATGCTGCATGACAAGCCAAAAACTGCCTTTGTCGTCGGTTTTGGTGGCGGCATTACGACACGCGCTATGACCTTAACGGAATTAGAATCGATTCGCGTAGTCGAGCTGGAACCCGCAGTGGTAGAAGCTGGCAGGGCCATTGCCGGTGGCGAGATTCCCGCGCTGCGCGATCCTCGCGTACGCATCAACTTTAACGATGCACGCAACACCCTGCTGGTGGAACCAACCAAATACGACATCATTGCAGCGCAGCCGTCGCACCCTTGGCTGGCTGGCGCCGCAAATGTGTTCACCAAAAATTTCTGGGAGATTATCAAATCGCGACTGAACGAAGGAGGCGTATTCGGTCAGTGGGTGAACCTATTCAAGATGGATGTCACTACGCTGCGTTCCCTGCTGCAAGCGTTCTACCAGGTTTTTCCGTATGGAATGAGCTTTGCCAATCTTGATACCGGTGATTTGGTTTTGATTGGCGGCACCAAACCATTGAAGTTTGATTACGAAAAAATGGCTAAGATTATGGAGCAACCGAAAATTGCTGCGACGCTTAACGTGCATAACATTTTCGATCCCAAAGGCCTACTATGGTATTTCGCCTTATCACGTGATGAAGCTGTCGCTGCTGCGGGCGACGCACCGCCCAATACCGATACCAATATTCTATCTGAAGTGAGGTTGTCTAAAATCGCTTTCCAACCCACGGGTGACGAAGATCCCTACACTTTTTTGCGCGAGAATTTTCATTTAGATTTGGCGCCTTACATAGACAATAATCTTGCCGATAAATTGGCAGATTTAACCGATTTTTATTATTCCTGGAACGAAACATTTTTAGCTGATAAAGCCATCAAGCAATTGATCAAAATTGACCCAGTGCGCGGCCTAGGATTCCAGTATCAACGATTATGGTATGCGCACGACTATGTTGCTGCAGAAGCCCTTTTCCATCAGCATAAGGAATGGCCTGATCGAACCTATCAACAACATGTCATCGCCTTATTACGGCAGGGCCGCATCGCTGAGGCCGAACAAACCATTACACGCATTAAAGACGCCCTACAACAACGCGTTGCGAACGCCTATTTGCTCTATTCACTTAAGGACTGGGGCAAGCTTGCGGCACTGGAGCCGCAAAGTGATGACGAACGCAAGTGGCAGCTTGTAGGATTGGCACAAACAGATTTAACTACAGCAGGTAAGACGCTCACCGAATTAACCAAGGACTACACCAGCGACATTCCACAAATGCGCGTCCTAGTGCAATATTATGCAAAGCTCGGCGATGATGCTGGAGTAGATGCTCAAGCGCGAAAACTAACGAGGGTAACCGATAGAGAAGTGGAATGGCTGAACAAACTGGCTCAAGAAACGTTAGAAAAAAATCAGGTAAAACAAACCCAATACCTTATAAAGGCGATTGAAGAACTGGACCCTAATGCATCGCCCCTTGAAAAGCTTAAACAACGAGTCGCAGAGCTAAATAAGATTCAGACCAAGGCAGTACAGACGGCGGCTAAGGTTGGGTAGAACTGTCGATTTGCAGTTTTTTGTCTTTAGGGCACTTCTATAAATTCGTCATTCCCGCGAAAGCGGGAACCCAGATGCTTGATTTGACTGGGTTCCCGCTTTCGCGGGAATGACGGAATCGCGATTAATAGAAGTGCCCTTTACTTTGAGAGCTAACGGTCGTTACTTGCCCCAGTAGCGGTATTGAAACTCATCGCTGTCGTGGTTTCGCTGCACTAACCAGCGCTTTACTAACTCGATCGCTAATATTTTCAACAGAAGGTTGCATCGATAATTCGATATTTTATTATTGGAAAAGCATGGGGGGGTGTAAAGATCGTCGACACCACTGCAGACTTGTTAACGAGGCAACACACGCTCCCCTGCCAGCAAATCCTCGATGGTCTGGCGTTCGCGGATGATGTGCACCTGGTTTTTATCTACCATAACTTCAGCAGCAAGGGGTCTGGTGTTGTAATTTGAGGCCATGACGAAGCCATAAGCACCGGCGGAGAGGACGGCCAGCACATCGCTGGGGAGGATGGCTAGTTCGCGGTTTTTGCCGAGAAAATCGCCTGTTTCGCACACTGGGCCGACAACGTCATAGAGTCGCGTGGGCGCATCGTCCCGGACTTGTACGGGAACGATTCGCTGCCAGGCGTTATATAGCGCGGGACGCAACAGATCGTTCATGCCTGCGTCGATGATGGCGAAATTTTTGGCATCGGTACACTTGAGATATTCTACTGTGGTCAGCAATACACCTGCATTGCCTACAATCGCGCGTCCGGGCTCGATGAGGATTTTGCCCTGCCAACGTCCTAAGTGCTGCAGCAAGGCTTGAATGTATTCACCCGGCAGAGGAGGGGTTTCGTCGCGGTAGGAAATCCCCAAGCCACCCCCTAGATCCACATGTCGCAGTGTTATGCCTTGATGTTCTAGGCGATCCGTTAACTCGAGTATCCGCTCTAGCGCTGCAATGAATGGTGCGGTGTCTGTCAACTGCGAACCAATATGGCAATCAATACCAATAATTTCGATATGACTCATAGCGGCTGCATGGGCGTACACCGTGGCGGCTACAGCAATATCAATACCAAATTTATTTTCTTTTAGGCCCGTCGAAATGTAGGGGTGCGTGCCTGCATCAACGTCGGGGTTTACGCGCAAAGAAACAGGCGCCTTCACACCCATATCTTTCGCTACTGCATGTAAACGCGCGAGCTCAGGCTCAGACTCCACATTAAAGCAGTGAATACCCACTTCCAACGCTTTACGCATCTCGTCAGCACGCTTGCCGACCCCGGAAAAAACAATCTTAGCCGCATCGCCTCCGGCTTTAAGTACCCGATCAAGTTCACCGCCCGATACGATGTCAAATCCGGAGCCTAGACGCGCCAACACGTTTAGCACTGCAAGACTAGAATTGGCTTTTACGGCATAACACACTAAGTGTTCGCGTCCGCTTAATGCATCATCGAAGGCTCGCCAGCGCTGTTCGATAGCAGCACGTGAATAGACATAACAAGGCGTGCCAAATTCCTGCGCGATGTCAGCCAGCTCTACCTGTTCAGCAAAGAATCTGCCGTCTATATAGTTAAAAAAATCGGTCGTTGTGGTAGTCATTTTTTTGGTTGTGCTTGATTCACTTTTGAGAGTTCATTTAAGGATTCAGATACATCAGACTGGGTTGGCAAATACAACGCACCCTTTTGGCCGCACGCAGCTAACGCGCAAGCCGCCAAAATCATCACTAAGCCTAGTGTGCGATTAATACCCATTTTCCACCTTGCCGTCAGGACGCGTAAGGATAGTATAAACTGCAACGTCGCAACAGTCGCTTGTATCGCAGTGGTTTACTGATTAGGGAGAGTGGCGTGGAAACAAAATGCTTGGATTACATCGAAATCAATCCTGTGGGCCAACCCTCGGCGTGCGTTATTTGGCTCCATGGCCTGGGCGCAGATGGCAATGATTTTGCTGGTATTGTGCCCGAGCTACGTTTACCTAAAACGCTCAATGTGCGCTTTGTGTTACCCCACGCACCCTACCGTCCGATTACCCGCAATCAGGGTCATGTCATGCGCGGTTGGTATGATATCGCGCAGATCAGCGTCCCGATGCGTGAAGATAAGGCAGGGTTGGATGCGTCAACTGAACTCCTAGATATTTTGATTCAACAAGAAATGCAACAAGGCATCGACTCACGGCGTATTATTTTAGCGGGTTTTTCGCAAGGCTGTGCATTAGCACTGCATGCTGGCTTGCGCTATCCCAAGCCTTTGGGGGGCATTATCGCGTTATCTGGCTATTTACCCCTGACTTCAACTTTGTCGCGCACAGAACATACAGCAAACGCCGCTACGCCGATTTTTATGGCTCACGGCGACGCGGACGATGTCATCGCCCTGCCCATTGCCGAGCTGTCGCATAAAGCTCTACTCGACCAAGGATATGACGTTGCATGGCATCTTTATAAAATGGCGCACAGTGTCTCCGTGCCAGAAATCAGTGATATCGCTGCGTGGATAGTGAAAACCTTAGAGGCTAAACCCGCTATGCGAATTCGTTGACTCGCAACAATGCCTCATTAAGCTTAGCTTCGATATTTTTTTTATGCTGAAGTAGATGCACGGTCTGCGTAGCGCTGCCGACACCTTGGCCGTCAGATATTGTTATGGGAAGATCGATATCTGTAATATAAATCGGATAGCGTTCACCGCTACGACGGCGCTTCAAAATGTGTTTTGCTACCTTATCAAATATATCCACGCCATGTTCTAACGATGTGAACTCATAATGATCGCAAAAAATACTGAAAATGGGTTTCGCGCCTGCCACCAAATTGCCAATGACTTGTACGTTAAAATATGCATGAGCGCGCTGACGGATCGCTTGTCGTTTACTTAAATGCCAATTGCGCGCACGTTCATGGAGGATTTCAAAAAATTCAACACCATCGACTGAGGAATGACCAGCCTCACCACTAATTTCGAAATACTGTCTGTGCGATATTGCGTTAAAAAATAGCGAGAAATGATGCAATAGCATATTGCTATCAACAGACAGCATGCGCTGTTGAAAAAAAGAACCCTTTTCATCTAGCACATAGACATCCGCATCGGCGCCATCAATCAAATAAAAAAGCTGAACGACACGCGGCTTGTTCATCGAAAAAATTAATGCCAGTGGTGTTTCTGCCAGAGCGTATTTATCCACGACGATTCTAGTGAAAGCGCTCCATCCCGCGCTTAAATAGCGTTGCAATTCAACATAATTATCAATACGATCATAACGCAGCGTGTCCTGCTCAAAATAAATGGCATAAAAAATATGTTCGACCGCCATTAGGTAGCGCGTAGGCACACGGCTGGCGCCACCATAGAAACAACTGACCACATCGCCAAACAACTCTTCAATACGGTGAGCAATAGACCGGCCTCGGCCAAAGGAAAAACAATAAGCCGATACGGGTAATGGAACAATGTTTTCAGCCGGCGAAGACCAACGCAAATAGTCGCGCAAACAACTCATCAGACCATCGACACCGCTATAGCGCGACGTCAACACTTCTTTCCAACTCGTTAAGGTGACTTGGTCAAACGTTAATGCCAAGTTCTGATGCAGTCCACCATAACTCAAGGCGTCTGTGCGGTTACTCGCAATGTGGTTGCCGCCATGCATCGAATTGGGATCAATGCCAAGATTAATGAATATCGCCATACGCGTAACGCGAGCACGCCTATTTAGATCTTCCATGCTTGCGCCCAAGGCTTCGCCTTTGGGGAAGGTGCGCTGAAAACTACCAATCAGCTCGCGCACGTGCTTAATCGACAAACCACCATCCAGCGCAAAAAGTGCAACCGAGGTGGTGCTATCAATCAAACTATTGAAATGGCACCAAGCCATTAACTCCACTAGACTATAGGCGCGCTTGAGGGGTTTGAGGCGGGTCACTTCAGTAACGTTTACCAGACCCCCATACAACAACCAGTTCTCACCGCTGCCCTGCGCCTTGGCCTGATAAAATGACAAATGGCTCTCCCACAGGTCCTCAGAAATTCCGCGATTCACTATCTCGACTTTGCCTGCCTTACGCTCAAACGCAGCATAGAGTTTTCGCCCAAGAATATTCAGATCGCGCTGATTAATGAGCGCCAGCTGCGCATGCTCACGGGCAAAATCAGACAAAAATTTATAGCTATACGTTAGGGCATTCACCAACACATTACGCTCTTGAAGAACCTGCTGGATTTTCCACTTCGTCCGCGAGTCAAGCATCAGGACGAAATACTCAGGCCATTCCCATGACTGAATCAGTAACTGCATTAATTCGCGTCGCCACGTCATGTGGCGCGGCTGAACAGGCTTACTAAGCGGCTCGTTTACTTTGAAATAAAAGCAACGCCGAACAAGATCTAAGCGTTCCGCCTCATTGCGGTTTAAAAGATATTCCTCAATTTTTCGATACAGCATGATGTAGGGATCTAGCACATCGAGATTGATTTCACCGTTGTAGATGGTGGTTTTAAAACGTTGCGATAAAAGCTCAATATTGGGATATTCAGCCGCATAGACTTCCATCAGCAAGAGTTTCAGCACCGACTTATAAGGCGAATCGATGCCTTTATAAAGCTGCCATAGTGCTGCGCCGAAAAACTCTTCGGCAGGCACTCCCGGCAAGGCACCAAAATCAATACCTTCATCCTCGCGCAAAAAACGTTTGCGCTTTAGATCGGCAACAAATTCATCATAACGGTGCTCTGCGTCAGGCGGCACGAGCCACCACAATGGGTAGCGGCCCGCCAGCAGTAAGCCGGTGCGATAAAACTCTTCCATGAGCAAAAAATGCTGCGCACTACCGCTACTTTCGGCTGAAATGTCGTCGTGAGTTCCTTGCTTAAATGATTCTGGCTCAATCAGAAAAAAATGGACTTCAAGTTCCAACTCCTCGGCCCAGCGGGAAATCGCATCCGCTTTGCGCCGCAACTCGTGCAGCCGCTCAACCGAGATGTCATCTTTGTGACAAATCCAAATATCGAAATCGCTTTTTTTCGAGTACGCGACAGTGCCGCTACTGCCCATTAAATACAGAGCTAAAATATCGTAGTGCGATAACGCGCGACGTTTGAATTCGAAGCTCTTGGTTAGTTTGCGCGCGATGTCTAACGCGCTTTTAGGTGGCGAAAAATCCGAAATTCCAGCAGGCGTTTCTTTGGTAATGAAACCAGGTAAAAGCGCGTGATTGGAATGAAATAACAAAGGCAACAGGTCGAGAAAATCTCGCTGCCGTTCTCTTAATGATGCCTGCGTGCGCGCCAGCCGCTCGCGATTTAGCGCGCTAAAACGTTTTTTGACGGCGCTGACAAACTCCGAGCCTTCTTCAGTAAGTTTTTGTAGCATGTTTGACTTTCCCCGCCCCATGGATATCGGTCGGGCAGTAGAAAGTTCAAGCGGGAAAGAGGTGTTTGTCGTCTTATAACAATTTCATCGTTTAGGGTCGGTTGGCAGGTATGAGGTTTCCCGAACCCAGGCGACAGCGCAGCGCCTCCTCTCCGCTACGTATGTACTGCCCCTCGTCAAATGCTTTACCATTGAAATAGCAAATCGCAATGCCAGCCAACCCCTGGCCTGCGGTATCGAAGTCGTCGTCGGTTTCCATGATAACGGGTGAATTTTGCTGCTCTGGATCAGCCGCACCGACTTCAACCCAGATT
>JANPPH010000204.1:0-5429 GCA_031428395.1 Gammaproteobacteria bacterium | reverse complement strand
ACAGACTGTTTTTCTTCTTTTCTCGCGCAGATTCAGTGCTTTGCGCGGCCGCAGTAGAGTGCTAATGGAAAATCTGGGTTAAATTGTCACTAGGCGCTTATAGTCCAGGTCATCTCGCTTTAAAATGGCAGTTGCTACATTGTGAATTCGGCCATGGGGTGGCTTTATTAACTTGAGGGCTACGGTTAGTTTGACATGGATGAAATTTGATATGACGATCTGTCTAACTTGCAGTTTCGGCATGGGTTTAGACTAGTTCTAAAGTAGCTTATTGATGTATGGATGGGGAGATTGTTATGGAGTTGAAAGGCAGTAAGACTGAGCAGAATTTAAAAGATGCGTTTGCTTGTGAATCGCAAGCGAATCGCCGCTATCTGTATTTTGCCGCGAAGGCGGATGTAGAGGGGTTCAGTGACGTTGCAGGAGTTTTCCGCGCCACTGCTGAAGGCGAAACTGGCCATGCGCATGGCCATTTGGAGTATTTGGAGGCCAGTGGTGATCCAGCAACAGGTTTGCCTATAGGGCCTACATCTTCGAATCTAAAGGCATCCATTGCGGGAGAGACTTACGAGTACGCGGATATGTATCCGGGTATGGCCAAAGCCGCTCGCCAAGAAGGCTTTGAAGAAATTGCTGATTGGTTCGAGGCTTTAGCCAAGGCTGAGCACTCACACGCCAGTCGTTTTCAAAAAGCCTTGGATACGCTTGGTAGCTGATTGCAACGGTTTAGCGCTGGGGTAGCTGCATTGGATTTCCAAGCAGCGGTGGTCCGAGGCTGGTCATCGAATGCAAATGGTTTTTAGTACTGCCGTTTTCCTGAATATCCTATTTCCCTGCTGCGCAAAACTCACGTCATTGATATTGGTGTAGTGATGAAAAAGTTATCCCGTTTGGATTTGCTTAGTCTTGAGATTTATTTGCAGCAGCGGGATGAGTTTCGTGCCACCTTGATTGCGCATAAAAGAAACCGTCGGCTTCAAGTCGGTGACCATATCATGTTGACCTTTGAAGACCGTCTGACTATGCAATATCAAATCCAAGAACTTTTGCGAATCGAGCGGATTTTCGAAGCCAAAGGTATTGAGGACGAGTTGAGCGCTTATAATCCATTGATCCCTGACGGCAGCAATTGGAAAGCGACATTGCAGATCGAATACGAAAATGCGGATGAGCGTAAATTGGCATTAACTCGCCTGTTGCATATCGAAGATCAGGTGTATACACAGGTGCAGGGTTTTGGCCGGGTACGATCCATTGCTGATGAAGATCTGCCGCGTGAAACTGCCGAGAAAACGTCAGCGGTACACTTTTTGCAGTTTGATTTGAGTCCGGCGATGGTTTTTGCGGCGAAAGCAGGTGCGTCTATCAAATTCGGTGTTGATCACGGTGCATATTGTGAAGCAGTCGATGCCATTCCCGAGTCTTTGCGTCTATCTCTTCTATCAGATCTGGACTAAGCCGCACAAGGCGCTGAATCAGCGCGAGAAAAATTGAAACAGCCTGTCACCGTAGAGAGACTACGCCTCAGGCTATTTTTTAATTTTTCTCGCCCATCTTCAGCACCTTGCACGCCCTCGCTACGAGCGCTAATGGAAAGTCTGGGCTAAGTGCTGACCTAAGGAGCGGGTTTCGTCTTTCAATGCCAGCGTGTACTCGTCGTACACCGTTATGCGAAGCTTTTTTCTTCCTCGCTTACGGTGATGTATGATTGCAACCTTCGCACTATCACTTATCGATTAGGAAAATATGACTAGGGTTTATGATGCCTCCGCTATCGAAGTACTAAGCGGCCTTGAGCCGGTGCGGAAGCGCCCGGGAATGTACACGGACACCTCACGCCCTAACCATCTTGCTCAAGAGGTTGTCGACAATAGCGTTGATGAAGCGATTGCAGGCCACGCTACGCGCATTGACGTTGTGTTGTTTAAAAATGGTGCGTTAGAAGTACGCGATGATGGTCGCGGCATGCCTGTTGATATTCATCCTGGCGAAGGCGTGTCTGGCGTGGAAGTGATTTTGACGCGATTACATGCGGGTGGCAAATTTTCGGACAAGACTTACCAGTTTTCAGGCGGTTTGCATGGTGTTGGTGTGTCTGTCGTGAATGCCTTGTCGCAGCGCTTGGATGTATGGGTACGCCGTGCAGGTCAGGAATACCACATGGCTTTCGAGCAGGGGCAAAAGGTGTCGGATCTCTCGGTGATCGGCCAAGTCGGCAAGCAAAACACTGGCACCACTGTGCGATTTTTGGCTGAGCCAAAATTTTTTGATTCGCCTAAAATTCTGGCAACGAAGCTCAAGCATATCCTTCGTGCTAAAGCAGTTTTGTGTTCTGGCTTATTGGTGAATTTCTATGACGAGAGCACTGGCGAGCGAGAACAATGGCAGTATCTTGATGGCTTGCAGGACTATTTGCTGACGGCGTTGGAAGGTCGTGAGATTATCCCCAGCGAACCTTTTGTCGGCAGCATGGCGGGCAATCAGGAAGCCGCCGATTGGGCGGTGGTATGGGTGCCTGATGCAGGCGAATTAGTCGCCGAAAGTTATGTGAATCTTATTCCGACCTCCCAAGGTGGTACGCACGTAAATGGTTTGCGCACGGGCCTAACCGAAGCGATTCGTGAATTTTGCGAGTTCCGTAGTTTATTACCTCGTGGTGTAAAGATTGCCCCCGAAGACGTTTGGGATCGCTGTAGTTACATTTTGTCCGTCAAGCATCATGATCCGCAATTTAGTGGTCAGACTAAAGAGCGTTTGTCGTCGCGCGAATCAGCAGCTTTCGTGTCAGGTGTTGTTAAAGACGGCTTTGGCCTTTGGCTAAATCAACACACCGAGGCCGGTGAAGTTATCGCCGAGTTGGTCATTAACAACGCCCAGAGTCGTTTGCGTGCGAGCAAGCAAATCGTGCGCAAAAAAGTGACGTCGGGGCCGGCCCTGCCTGGCAAGCTTGCTGATTGTTCTGCGCAAGATCTTTCGCGTACCGAACTGTTTTTAGTCGAAGGTGACTCAGCAGGTGGATCTGCCAAGCAAGCACGTGATAGAGAATTTCAGGCCATCATGCCGTTGCGTGGAAAAATACTTAACACCTGGGAAGTGGCGTCTTTGGAGGTGTTGGCCTCGCAGGAGGTGCATGACATTTCTGTCGCCATCGGCGTAGAGCCGGGGTCCACCGATTTAAGCAGTTTACGTTATGGCAAGGTCTGCATTCTCGCTGATGCTGATTCAGATGGCGCGCATATTGCGACCCTCCTGTGCGCGTTGTTCCTCCGCCATTTTCAAGCTCTTGTTAAGGCGGGGCATGTTTACGTGGCAATGCCGCCGCTATACCGTATTGATGTCGGACAGCATATTTTTTATGCCTTAGACGATGCCGAAAAGCAGGGTGTGTTTGACCGCATTATCGCTGAAAAAATCAAAGGAAAAGTTGGCACGCAGCGCTTCAAAGGATTAGGCGAAATGAATCCTCTACAGTTGCGCGAAACAACCATTGACCCCGATACGCGCCGTTTAGTGCAATTGACGATTGATGCGGGTGACGATACGACTGCGCTCATGGATATGTTGTTGGCGAAAAAGCGCGCAGGCGATCGTAAAGTGTGGTTAGAGAAAAACGGTAACCTCGCCGACATTTAAGCCTGCGCACACTAAAACAATAAGACGAGATAATCAATGCCCAATCCCATACCCAATCAAGATGGCCACGAGCGCATCGCACTAAAAGTGTTTGCCGAAAAGGCATATCTCGGTTATTCCATGTATGTCATCTTGGATAGAGCGCTGCCGCATATCGGTGATGGCTTAAAGCCAGTACAACGGCGAATTATCTATGCGATGTCTGAGTTGGCGTTATCCGCCACCTCAAAGCATAAAAAATCCGCGCGAACAGTTGGTGATGTGCTAGGTAAATTTCATCCGCACGGTGACTCTGCATGTTACGAAGCGATGGTGTTGATGGCGCAGCCTTTCTCGTATCGCTATCCGCTTATCGATGGGCAGGGCAATTGGGGATCACCCGATGACCCAAAATCATTCGCCGCGATGCGCTATACCGAAGCGCGTTTGTCTGCTTATGCCGAATTGTTGCTATCCGAATTGGCACAGGGAACTGTCGATTGGGTGCCAAATTTTGATGGTAGTTTGGACGAGCCTTCACTGCTGCCAGCACGGGTGCCGCAGGTGTTGTTAAATGGCGCAACAGGTATCGCAGTGGGTATGGCGACAGATATCCCGCCTCATAATTTGCGTGAAGTCGTTGCTGCGTGCGTGCGTTTGCTTGATGAGCCGACTGCGACACTGGAGCAGTTGTGCGAACATATCCAAGGCCCAGATTTTCCAACCGATGCGGAAATTATCACGCCCAGGCAAGAGATTCTTAATATTTATCGGCAGGGTAGCGGCTCTTTCCGTTTGCGTGCGCGCTATGAAATAGAAAAAGAAGGAATTGTCATCACCGCGCTACCTTATCAAGTGTCGGGTGCGAAAGTGTTAGAGCAAATCGCTGCGCAAATGAATGGCAAAAAGTTGCCGATGGTCGAAGACCTTCGCGATGAGTCTGATCATGAAAATCCAACCCGTTTGGTCATTGTGCCGCGTTCAAATCGCATCGATATGGAAGCGCTGATGGCACATCTGTTCGCCACGACTGATTTGGAACGCAGCTATCGCGTCAATCTCAATATCATTGGTATCGACGGTCGGCCACGGGTAAAAAACCTGCTCGATATTTTGAGTGAATGGCTAACGTTTCGCACCGATACGGTTCGACGTCGGCTCCAATATCGCCTCGATAAAATACTCTCGCGTTTGCACATCCTTGATGGTTTGCTGATAGCGTTCCTTAATATCGATGAAGTCATCGCTATTATTCGTCATGAAGACCAGCCCAGAGCTGCCTTGATGGCGAGATTTTCATTAAGCGAAACCCAGGCAGATGCGATTTTAGATTTAAAATTACGCCAGCTCGCAAAGCTTGAGGAAATAAAAATTCGCGGCGAACAAAACGAACTTGCGACGGAACGTGACGGAATAGAAAAAATACTCGGATCCACACAGCGTTTACGTACATTGCTGCGTAAAGAACTGATCGCGGACAGCGAAAAATTTGGCGATCCGCGCCGTTCACCGCTAGTATCGCGCGCGCCTGCGCAAGCGATGAATGAAACCGCCTTAGTGCCAACAGAGTTCGTGACAGTTGTGCTGTCAGAAAAAGGCTGGGTGCGAGCCGCAAAAGGTCATGATGTGGATGCCGCTGCCTTGGGTTACAAAGCAGGCGATAGCTTCCTTGCCGTGGCACGCGGTCGGAGCAATCAACATGCTGTGTTTCTCGATTCCACTGGCCGTACCTATTCCGTGCCCGCGCATACGCTTCCTTCCGCGCGTGGCCAAGGCGAACCTTTAACGGGCCGTACAACACCGCCCTCAGGTGCAAC
>JANPPH010000203.1:0-5418 GCA_031428395.1 Gammaproteobacteria bacterium | reverse complement strand
GGCGATCCGATGCAATCCATTTATCGTTTCCGCGAAGCAAACGTCGGCTTATTTCTTTGGGCAAGGCGCAATGGCATCGGCGCATTGCATTTAACACCACTCACGCTTAGCGTTAATTTTCGCTCCGAGCAAATTGTCATTGATTGGATCAACGACACGTTCCAACAACTGATGCCTGCTCAAGAAGATACGGCGACCGGCGCCGTCTGTTATAGCCCTTCTAGCGCTGTTAAACCAGCTACCTCACTAAAAGCCGTCCATGTACACCCCAGTTTTGAGCATTCACCGGCACAGGAAGCGGAAACGGTTGCGAACATTGTCTACGACGCACAAAAAGCTCACCCACAATGCAAAATTGCGATATTAGTTCGCGCACGCGCACATCTTGCGCAAATTATTCTGTCCTTGCGTGCGGCGCAAATTAGCTATCGCGCGGTGGAAATCGAACAGCTAAAAAGCAGCCCAATAATACAAGACCTGATCGCTCTAACCCGCGCGCTGCTCCACCCCGCAGATCGAGTAGCGTGGCTTGCACTCTTGCGCGCGCCTTGGTGCGGCTTGACCCTCGCTGATATGACTCAGCTTCTCGCCCGCGAAAAATATGCAACGCTTTGGTCACTTCTGCAAAACAAGGAACTTGTCGCGCAATTAAGCGAAGACGGTCAGTGCCGCCTAAATCGTTTTCTTAAGCCCATTAGCGTCAGCATGGATGCGCGCCAACGAACCACACTCCGCAACCGCATTGAAAGCACTTGGCTTGCCTTAGGCGGCCCCGCCTGTGCGAGAAATGCTAACGATATTGAAGAAGCCCTCGTTTATTTCTCGATGCTCGAGAGCCTCGATGAGGGCGCCACCATTCCGACTATCGAACGGTTGGAGGAACGAGTCGATAAACTGTTTGCGATACCCGATCCGAACGCCGACGATTCACTGCAGTTGATGACCATACACAAGGCGAAAGGTTTGGAGTTCGATGTTGTGATCCTGCCTGGCCTGGGACGCAGACCCGCAAACGATGAATCACGCTTGTTACTCTGGATGGAACAACCCGGCAGCCGTGCCGGTTCAGACCTATTGTTAGCACCGATAAAGCAAACTGGCGCTGAGACAGATAAGATTTACGACTATTTGCGCTTTATCGAACGAGAGAAAAATATTCACGAGACAAGCCGGTTGTTGTATGTCGCCACCACCCGAGCTAAACAAGAGTTGCACCTGCTCGGTCACACCACACTTGAATCTGTAGAGGCCGAGAAAAAAGATCATAAACGTCAGTTTCGACCTCCGCATAGCGGATCTTTGCTCGCCCATCTATGGCCCGCCGTGAAGGGGGAATTCGAGCAAGCGCATAGTGGCTCTACTAACGCATGGGTTGCGGCTCGCCCAAACACGCCGTTCGATCAAGCGATACGCCGCCTGACACGAGACTGGCAACTGCCGACGCCTGCGCCTGGAATTCCTGTACGCGCTCAGAGTGAACCGCGCACCCTGGAGCCAATAGAATTCTTCTGGGCCAGCAACACAATTCGGCATATTGGTACAATTGTGCATCGCTACTTGCGACGCATTGCCCACCAAGGCGTGAGCGTCTGGGACTCAAAACGCATTGCCCAACAACGGCCAGCCTTCGCCATAGCGCTAAGGCAGTTGGGCGTGCCTGCACCCGATCTCGACAGCGGCGTAGCCAAAATAGAGCAAGCACTCGTCAACGTTTGTAACGACAAGAAGGGCCAATGGATGTTGAGCAATGAGCACTGCGAAGCTGATAGCGAATTTGCGCTAACGGGCCGTCTACACGACACCCTCATCAATGTGATCGTCGATCGCACTTTTGTTGACGCTGAAGGTATTCGCTGGATTATCGACTACAAAACAAGCGCCCACGAAGGGGGCGACACGGACGTATTTCTCGCCCAAGAGCAGACCAGATACCGCTCTCAAATGGAGCGCTACGCCATGCTATTTCAACAGGTTGGCCCCCACCCAATTCGTCTGGGACTCTACTTTCCCCTGCTCACGCAATGGCGGGAATGGTCCTTTTCAGCGCCCTAATACTTACTTAAAGCAGCGCAACCCCTAGCAGGACTTGATTTTTTTCCTTTTTTGAGGCATACAGGGAATGTACTTATTTACAAATTTTTTTGTGTATGTGCACTTTGATAGAGACAAAAAACGGGGTTTTGGCAAGGTAACTACTTGGGAGGTATCTTTATGAGCGGGAAGTACAAGCATGACGCCAAGAATGTGGCATTTAATGTTTCTCGGCGTCACTTTTTCCGCTTCGGAGCAGCAAGCATAGGCGCATTGGCGCTTGCTGGCCGCGCCGATCTAGCGGGGGCTGACGACACTAGCATCGAATTACCTTTCGCCAATGGCAAACGCCCTCTGGTCGCCTATCCGCAAAAACGCCCGCTAATTGTCATGACCTCTAGAGCAGTAAACTTGGAAACGCCCTTCCATATATTTAACGAGGGGGCATTCACTCCCAACGATGCCTTTTTCGTCCGTTGGAACTCCAGCGCTATGCCTACCCATATCGACGCCACCAACTTCCGCATTAATATTCGTGGCCGGGTAAAGACGCCTTTATCAATAAGCGTCGAAGACTTAAAAAAAATGCCGGCAGTGGAAATTGCCGCCGTTTGCCAATGCGCCGGCAATAGCCGCGGATTTTCTAACCCGCGTGTAACGGGTGGGCAATGGGGCAATGGGGCAATGGGTAATGCAAAATGGACAGGCGTGCGTCTTAAAGACCTCTTAGACAAAGCAGGGCTGGAAGCCGATGCCACGCGTGTACGCTTCAATGGCCTCGACAAGCCTTCGGCCCCGAAAGTACCCGACTTTATGAAGTCATTAGAAATGGACGTCGCCCTTGGCCCCGATATTCTTGTCGCTTACGCCATGAATGATGAAGCGCTGCCTGTGCTCAATGGCTTTCCAGTGCGCCTTGTAGTGCCTGGTTGGTATGCAACATATTGGATAAAGATGCTCGATGATATTGAAGTCATGAACAGTGAAGACGAATCATTTTTCATGAAAGCCAGTTACCGCATGCCCGCAGGCACTTGCGGCTGCGTCGAACCCGGTCAAAAGCCTGCCAAAACTGTCCCAATCACCCGTTTCACGATACGCTCTTTCATCACTAGCCTCCAAGATGGCAACCAAGTAAAGGGCAATCAACCACACACCGTCAAAGGCATTGCTTTCGATAGCGGCTTTGGCATCCAGCGGGTGTTATTTTCAAGTGATGGTGGCAAGCAGTGGAATGAAACTACTCTAGGCAAAGATCATGGCAAATACAGTTTCCGCGAGTGGCAAATACCCTTCAAACCCGCGCGTGGCAAGTCCTATGCTTTGATGGCAATGGCAGTTAGCACCATAGGCGAATCGCAAAGTGCCACACCGTTATGGAATCCATCCGGTTACTCGCGCAACGTCATTGAAACTGTGAACGTTAAGGCCATTTAAGGAGAGAGAACATGAATAAAACAGCCCTTGTAATTGCCTTAGCTGGCTTAACGACTATAGCCCTGCCGACATTCGCCACCGACAATATGACCAATATCAAAGGTGGCATCGTAACTATTTCGTTACCACCTGAAACAGCTGAATTCAAAACAGGCCCGAACGTAGATATCGCGAAAACACACTGCACTGCGTGCCATTCGGCAGAATATATTTATACGCAGCCAGCCATGAACAAAGAAAAATGGGCTGGCATTGTGACCAAAATGCAAAAAGTTTTTGGCTGCACAGTCCCCGACAGCGACGTAGACAAGCTCGCGGAGTATCTGGTCAGCCAAAACGGCAAACCCTAAGCGCATCAGCGGACAGTCGGAAATCGCTCTATTTTTCAGTGCGTTGTGCGGCCGCAGTAGAGTGCTATTGGAAAATCTGGGTTTATATCGCCTCAATCCGCCCTAAAATTGACTTCTTTTGCATAGGCGTCTTTCTCAAGGTAACGAGATTAACTGCAATAAATGCTAGACGGCGCGCCCAGGCCTACTAGAATTTGTTAGTAGCCGCCGTTGTTTCACGGACTAGAAATAACGCTTTCACGGCAATCCTCTCGGCTGGAACGTACGGCTGAATTTGGGATAAGGCACGCAGACGATAGAACAAAGCAGGGAATGCATAGCGTCAAACTCGCGTCCATGGTTCTGACGCAAAGCATCTCCTTGCCCCGTTTGCGTTGTTCACAATTCTAGGGGGACAAAGCTTTGGCAGGGATGCAACGACAACAGCAGCGCATTCGCGTCGGCACTTCCGGCTGGTATTATCATCACTGGGTCGGGCCATTTTACCCGCAAGATACGCGCGAACAGGATTTTCTCCCCTACTACGCGGAGTACCTTTCTTCCGCAGAAGTTAACTATTCTTTTTATCACCTGCCTACCAATGAATCGCTAATCGAGTGGCGTGACGCAGTGCCTAATGACTTTATATTCGCCATCAAAGCCAGTCGTTACATTACCCATGCAAAAAAATTACGCGATGCAGAAGAACCCTTGCGCAAACTGCTGCGGCGCATCAGTCTGCTCGGAAATAAATTAGGGCCGATACTCTTTCAGTTACCGCCGCATTGGCACCGCAATCCCGAGCGTCTTAGCGCTTTTCTAAAAATTCTCCCGGACAATTATCGCTACGCCATTGAATTTCGCGATCCGAGTTGGTTTGAAGACACCATCTTTGACATGCTCGCCGACTACGATATCGCATTTTGTGTTTACGATTTAGACGGCGAGACCTCGCCCAAACCGATAACCACCGATTTTGTCTATATTCGTTTGCATGGCCCTGAGCATGCTTACGCCGGAAAATATCCACCACACGCTCTATCACTTTGGGCAAAAGAAATGAACGTCTGGGCTGAACAAGGCAAAAAAGTCTATTGTTACTTCGACAACGATCAGTTGGCCTACGCCGTAGAAAATGCACGCGAGCTGCGGCAATTAGTCCGCAATGCTTGATGAGACAGCGACTGTAGCTATACTAAAGGGTACCTCTATAAATTCGATCAAGCTGCGCTGGCAAGGCCCCCTTTATATGATGGGCGGCCGAAAAAGCGGCCGCTCCTGCGCATCCTGCGCCCGCGGCATTTGTGCATCCATGCACAGCACAGTTTACACGAAGTAAATGAGCATTTTGAGGACGCCAAAATATATAAGGGCAACGCCGCCAGCGCGGCTTTAGCGAATTTATAGAGGTGCCCTAAACAACACCAATTTGGCTTTTACGCGGAGGAAGTTCATGGACGCCTTTCAATTGCTAAAAAAGGATCACCAGAAAGTCAGAGATTTGTTTGAAGAGCTAGCTGAAATTGAGGCTAGCGATACAAAAAATAGAAAACTCGTGTTTGATCAAATCAAACACGAAACAGAAATTCACGCCCAACTTGAAGAGGAGATTTTTTATCCC
>JANPPH010000202.1:0-5150 GCA_031428395.1 Gammaproteobacteria bacterium | reverse complement strand
AGTACATTCCAATCCAGGTATGAGTCTGAGCGGGGTGGTTTATGAGTGTTGTCAGGCCGCTGTTTTCGATCGGTTGAAAATGGTTTTAAAGAGAATCACACGTGCGTCGTTCAGGCGCTGTGCGGCGTCATTATCACTCATTGCGGTGGCTTGCGCATCCAGTTGTTCGAAGGTGATTCCTGACTTAAGGAATTGGTCAGCCTTGAGCAGTGATTTGAGTTTCTCATAGGGCGTCATCATCAGCTTGTAGGGGTAGCGCTTGCGTTGGCGGCCCTTGGCATCGGTGATGGTTTCGGCGAACAGGCAAGGCCGATGGAAGTTGAGGTAGGGGTTGAGATGGTCGCTGCAGAAGGCATTGACCAGGGTCGCGAAGCGCTGCGGTATGTGGCTGTAGCCCAAGTGTTTACGGACAATAGCGCCATTCTTTGACTCAGCCAGCGCGATGACGGAGCTGTGCTGGGAGCGCGATTTGGTTTGTTCTTCGACAAGCAATTTGTTGAGCAATTTCGCGACGTGATGGTTGATGTATTCGGAGCCGTTGTCGGAATGAAATCCCTTGATGACGAAGGGGAAGCTTTTCAGAAGCGCTTCGAGCACGGGGATGAGAAACGCCTCACTGATGTGCTCGCAGGTTGCCACCCCTTCGTACTGAGTCACGCCGTCCACGGCATTAATGTGATAGACGCCTTTAACACCGTCCTGATCGCCTTGATGGACGCTGTCCACGCGCAGGTACCCCGGCTGGTTGTTCGGGGCCGGTGCACGGCGCACGCCAATGGGAATAGTCACCGGTCGGGTCTTGATCCAAACCTGCCGCTGGCGCCGATAGCCGGTCTGCTTGCGCAGGTTATACAGATGCGCCACGGAGAGGCCGGCCAGACGTTCGTAGCGCGCATCGCCAAAGACGTGGCAGGCGCGTTCCATGAGCTTCTTGGTCGCCAGCCCCGACAACGTGCCGTGCAAGGCATCGGTAGCGGCCAGCAAGAGTACGTCAGCGTGCGTGTAGGTACGCGCAAAGCTGGTGCGTGAACCCTGGTATCGTTGGGTCAGCGGACCGCGCTCCCCACCCCGTTTAACCAGCCGAGTGAGTTGTTGGCGCGAATAGCCGCTGACCCGCTCGAGGAAGCGTAGCACCACAGCCTTCTCCGCTCGCCTCAGGCGGCGATAACCGAAGCGGCACACGGTACGGGCGATGAAGTTGTAGCGTTCTTCGGCGGCCACCGAAAAATCGACCGCTATGGTTCCGTCGAGAAAGGCCTGCAGCTGGGCCAGCGTCAGTAACTGTTTGTCGTTCATGTCGATCACCATGCCTCGCATCATGATCGATCCCAGCTATCCGTTCAGACTCATACCCCATTGGACAATGCTCGCACTAGCTTTAAAAAATGGAAATCGCTATAATGCGCGGATTTTCTGTTCCCACCAGTTTTCATCAACATAGCAATATCAAGCCCTACCTATGAATACACTTTTATCGTTGCGAGTGGTATGCCTGGCTATCGTCCTGTTCATGGTTTCCGCTTGTACCAAAGAACTCACTGACGCCGAACTAGTCCAACAAGCGAAGCAAACCACCGCAAAAGGCGATGTTCGTAGCGCACTCATACACTTAAAAAACGCGCTGCAAAAAAACCCGAAGAATGCCGAGGCGCGCCTACTTTTGGCAACCTTGTACATAGATAGTGGCGATGGTGCAGCGGCCGAAAAAGAGCTAAGCCATGCCAGTGATATAGGCATTCCGGCGGCACAAATAAGCCCCCTCCTAGCGCGTTCCTGGTTGCTGCAACACCAATATCAAAAAATTATTAAGGGGATTGATGTTGCCAGCACTTTTCCGCCGCCCCTGCGCGCAGATCTGTTCACTTTGCAAGCAGAAGCGGCAATTAAACTCGGGGACACAAGCGGCGCTAAAATGTTGCTTGATCAAGCCGTCAGCATAGACCCCAAATCGACAAAGACGCTTATCGCCCAAGCGCGATTGGCACTAGTTAGCCAAGACCCCGAAGGTGCTACTCAATTCGCTCGTCAGGCTTTAGAGGTAGCACCTCTGGATGTGGAAGCCAAACTCTTACAAGGCGATATCGCCTTCGCACGCGCTCAGTACGCTGAAGCAGAAAAGGCGTTCCTTCAACTAGTCCAAGGCAAGCAAACCAAGTCCACTAATTCTGTCGTCGATTTTAGGGCCCGCATCGGTTTAATTTTTGCCCTTTTGGCGCAAAACAAAGATGATCAGGTACTGCCCTATATAGAAACTTTAGTTAAGGCCAATCCACAACATCCCACGCCCAATTATTTGCGAGGTTTGTTGGCCTTTCGCAAAAAAGACTACGCTACAGCCGCCGAATATTTAGCTCGAAGTAACACCGCCGCACCCGATGACCAAAACGTTTTGGCATTATTAGCCGCCACGCAATATGGTCTTGGCAATATGGAACAAGCGGAAACGCTTTTAACCAAACATCTCGCCGCAGAACCCGAAGATGTGCAATCACAAAAATTGCTTGCCGCTACCCGACTGAAGCTGAAATCACCCGATAAAGCCGTCGAGGCGCTTAACGCCGGTATAAAACTTGCCCCTACTGATGCGGACATGCTTGCAATGTTAGGCGCAGCGGCGACCATGAAAGGCAACTTCAGCGAAGGCCGCGCCTATTTGAAAAAAGCATCCGACGCCAGACCGCAAGACACCAGTCTACGTATGCGTTTGGCTGAATCTTATCTGGCTGAAGGCAATGAAAAACAGGCTCTCGAGGAACTTGACACGTTAGGTGATTCAGCCGACGGTGCACTACGCGCCAAGATGCTCGTTGCTTTGTCGCGGATTAAAAATAAGGACGTCGACGGCGCTCTTGCCATTGGCAAGGAATTAGCCTCACTCCATGCCAAAGACCCAGCCCCGCAAAATCTCCTTGGCGGCATTTATCTAATGAAACAAGATACCCAGACCGCGCGCAAACATTTCGGACAGGCGCTGCAACTTAAAGCCGACTTCGTGCCCGCCATGCTAAATTTGGCACGTTTAGACCAGCAAGAAAACAAGCTTCCCCAAGCGCGCCAAGCGTTTGACAAGATCATCAAACTGCAATCAAACAATGTTTCCGCACTGGTTGGCCTTGCCCAAATTGAAGAAAAAGAGTCGCACCCAGACAAGGCGTTGGCTTTGTTGGAGAAAGCCCGTGAAGTAAGCCCCAACGCAGTGCAACCGCGATTGTTATTGGCGCGATACTACGCTCATCATAAAGACATGCTTAAAGCGGATTTGCTGATTTCGGAGGCTAACAAGATCGCGCCATCACATCCGGCCGTATTGGCAACGCTCGCCGAGATCCAAACCGCGCAGCAGAAATTTTCCGATGCGGCCAAAACTTACGAACAACTGCTTGCCCTTCAACGCGGTAATCCGTGGGTGCATTTAAGCCTAGGTGAAGTGCGTGCACAAATGCAACAACCTGAGCCCGCGCGCAAGGCCTTTAAGGAGGCACTGAAAATTGAGCCGAATTTCCAGCCCGCCAGTGTCGCATTAGCAATTTTGGAGTTGAATGCCAGCAATATCACAGCCGCCGCAAGTATCGCCGAAGACATTATCAAACGCGCGCCCAAGTCGCACGAAGGTTATATCTTGCGCGGCGATGCGTTAGCGCGGCAGGGCAAATACGAAGCGGCGGCTCAGGCCTATACCGAGGCGTCGGATATTCGTCCAAGCTCAGCGCTGACACTAAGTCGCTATATGGCACTGACGAAAGCACGTCAGCAAGAACCGGGATTAGACATTCTACGCAGTTGGCTTAAGCAACACCCCGACGACGTGCGAATTCAACAGACACTCGCGCAAGCTTATCAAGAACTCGGGCGCCACCCTGAAGCTATATCACTCTATGTCCAAATCTTAAGTAGACAGCCCGACAATCTAATCGCACTCAACAATCTTGCCTTATCCTATCTTTCGACTCAAAATCCGAAAGCTCGCGAGACCGCCGAAAAAGCCTATAACCTTAACAATAAACACCCTGCAATTGCAGACACATTCGGTTGGATTTTAGTCCAACAAGGCGACCTGGAAAGGGGTACACGTCTTTTGGAAAAAGCTCGCGAAAAGAGCCCAGATACCCCAGACATTGCCTATCATTTAGCCGTGGCACTGGCCAAGTCCGGCGACAAAATCAAAGCGCGAGGACTTTTGGAAAAAGCCTTAGCCCTGCCCGCACCCTTCGCGGACAAATCCGCTGCGGAAGCGCTTCTGAAACAGCTATAACCCTTTTAGATAGAGTTGATGTCTGACACTTCTCTTTTTTAGCCACCCGCGTATAATTCAACACTGTCAACTAGCTTGACAGACTGGAGCAATGTAAAAAAAACGAAAACACGGAGTATCACTCAATGAAAAAAATCATCTTCGGCGGCCTCGTCTTGGCCGCAGGCATCCAATCTGCTTCCGCAGCTCTCGTCACGGACGCCGACGACCTTCGTACTTGGCAAGGCGCTAATGTGGGCACCTTTGCGCAGCTGTATTACGGATCAAACACCTTGGCAAACCGCCAACAAGTCGTGGCTAGCCAATTGTTGGACGATGGCATATTTTCAGCGGCGGGTTATACCGCTGGCACGTTAATTAGTAGTGGTGGTGGTGGTTGCTTAGGCACCTCTACTGATACCACTGGTACGGGCAGCTATGACTACAACTGCGTTTATGGCGGAACCGTAAGCAGTTACGCTAATGCCATCGACAATAAATGGTTTCAAACCGGCGACACGGTAGGCGAAACCGTGTTTGATTTGGGCTTTCAAGCCACTAAAGCTGCTGTTTTCAACACCATTGATCACGGCCCGATTCCTCAAGAAGCTATTGAGTCGACTGTTTACTTATCCAACGATCAAGTGACTTGGACTCAAGCAGTAACCGAGCGGGTTTGGCTAGAGGGCTTTGAACCCAATCTGGGCATTCTGTGGGATGGTTTCGCCTATGCTGTGGGCACCGGCACCAGCGCTACGTTCCGCTATGCTTCTGTTATTTGGGGCGGACCTGGCGCGTTGCTAGTTGACGGCGACAATGAAATCAATGGCATTATGGGCTTACAGGGCAACTTCACGCCTGTACCCGAACCCACCAGCCTTGCACTCCTAGGCTTAGGGTTAGTCGGCTTTGGTCTAGC
>JANPPH010000201.1:0-5654 GCA_031428395.1 Gammaproteobacteria bacterium | reverse complement strand
CGCAAAATTGGTTAATGGCAGACTCCTGGGCGAGCAAATGGCCGAGCTTTTGGCGCTAAGAAAAGTGGCCACACCCGACCTTATTATTCCCGTTCCACTCCACCCGCAGCGTTTGCGAGAGCGTGGTTTTAATCAGGCGCTCGAATTAGCCAAGCCGATTTCTAAGGCCTTGGCGGTGCCGTTGTGGCAACACGTTGAGCGTATTGTTGCCACCGAAGCTCAATCGCTACTTCCTTTGGATAAACGCCGTAACAATGTAAAAGGTTCGTTTCGCGTCAATCGGCCGTTGGAAGGCGCTCGGGTTGCCATTGTGGACGATGTCATGACCAGTGGCAGCACTATAGGGGAGCTTGCGCATGTGCTGCGCTTGGGGGGAGCAAAGTCTATCGACGTTTTTGTCTGCGCGCGTGTATCTTAGTGAGGCTTATGCTACTATCCGTGCTGTCGACAGGACGTGATTGTTGCAAGGGTTATGTCATCGTTCCCCCGTCATTTGTCAGTCGCAACCCTCCGCTTTAGAATTCACAGTAAATCACCATCCTCGTTAAGGAGAGACAAATTAAAATGTTAGTTCGTATGGCTATTCTTGCGATTGGTTTTACTCTTTCCCACTCCGCGTTTGCGCAAACTATTGATTTTAGCATCAGTAAAGATAGCGCCCAATTCCAACTAATCGAAACAGTTAAAAGCGATGCTTTGAAGCGCACGCAATACGGCGTAGGTTTGTTATACGCGGAGCGTGGCCCAGAGGAAACGTTGATGGGCAATTTGGGAATGCAAGTGTCAGGTCTGGCAGGTATTGAAGCCCCTGGTTTAACCTTTGGCGCAGGCGTGGAAGCATTTCTGATCGACATTGAGCAATATTCTGTTTCATCGATTACATTGCACGGCTTAGTGCGCTATGCAGCGCCAGCGTTTGACCGCTTTGCCTTCACTGGCGAAGTGTACTTTGGCCCAAGCCCTGTGACGTTTATGGATGGTAAAGATTTTTTAATGTCTGTCTTCCGGTTGAGCTATGAAATTCTACCTGGCACTGAAGTGTATGCCGGCTTCAGAAAAGCGCGTACCACGATCGACGGTGGTCCAGAGCTTACAGTGGAAGAGGGTGGAAATATCGGTTTGCGCTTGTCGTTCTAAATTTTAGGTAAAATTTGGGATTACGCTCAAACGACTTTCGCTTAACGTGGCATAAGTCTTGACCTTAAGTATTGCATGCAAAGGCCGATAGCGCCTTTCGGTGGGTGTTTTTGTTTGGCGGGGGCTAGGACAAAAACGCTCATGGGGTCATAGCGGTTAGAAGGATCTGTTTTTCGATGCAGATATCCAATCTGTCTGTCGCTTATCGCAACCTGGCGGGGGTGCGGAGCGGCTCTCCATCTGAGCATGTGAAACATGTAGCGGGAACGGCTGCCGTTGCTGCCGTTCGGGCACGCTCAGCGCCTGCCGAATATGTCTTCGAAGGTGAGGTGTTAGGGCATAAACGGGGGCAGCAGACCTCTGCGGGTCCCACAAGCAAAGACTCTTCTGTACACACTTCCTATGTGCAGCAATCAACCACCTTTCAAGCGCAAGAACTCCATGCGGCAGATATCGCAATCGCTGCCTACCAGTCACATGCGCGGCTAATCTACGGGCAAAATTCTGCACCACAACTCTTTGACGCTTACGCCTAAAAGCTAGGTTATTCAAATTGATTGACAATCCAGGGCCGCAATAACACTACTAATAATATGGCAATGGCGTAGTCTTGATAACTTGCTAATACTGTCACCGTTTCGCCTAAATAACTCGCGCCTAAGATAGCGCCTACCAATAAGGTCAAACGAAACATTCATACTCTCCTTGTTAAACCCAAATTTACCATTAGGCTCTACTGCGGCTGCACAACGCACTGAATCTGCGCGAGAAAAGAAGAAAAAGAGTCTATCACCGTAGAGTGACTACGCCTCCGACTGTTTTTCTTCTTTTCTCGCCCATCTTCAGCACCTTGCGCACCCTCGCTACGAGCCTAATGGAAAATCTGGGTTAAATTGAAGCCAATTTGATCGCTATGTTGAACTGGATAGATCTTATATTCTGTGAGGCCGTAGGCAGGCTGATGTGCGCACGTTCGCAAGATTGAGTGAGAGGAGTGATGGATTTGCACGATAATTTCCCTTTCCGTGTGCATGTTGTTGCTGCTGCAATATTTGACGATCAAGACAACGTGTTGGTGGCTTTGCGTCCACTCTCGGCCCATCAGGGTGGCCTGTGGGAATTCCCTGGCGGGAAAACAGAACTCGGCGAAGGCGTTGAAGCGGCACTCGCGCGCGAAATCGAGGAAGAGCTAGGCATCAAGATTACGACAGCGCGACCGCTGATCCGTATTCCTTACGATTACCCTGACAAGAAGGTATTGCTCGATGTCTGGCGCGTAGAGCGCTTTTTAGGAAAGCCTCATGGTCGCGAAGGGCAACCGATTGCTTGGCTTAACCCAAAGGACATCGACAAACGAAAATTTCCCCTTGCCAATCTACCTATTATTACCGCAGTGCAGTTGCCGAGTACTTACCTGATTACCCCAGAGCCCACTAACAACGAAGTCTTTTTTACACGCTTAGAACGAGCACTGCAAGACGGTGTGCGTCTGGTTCAATTGCGGGTCAAAACCAAGGGTCAACCACTGGCGCCCATTATGAAGCGGGCGGGAGAATTATGCTATCAGTACGATGCGACATTACTCGTCAATGCAGAGTTGCGCTGGGCTCAAGAAGGATTGGCCGATGGCGTGCATTTGACCAGTCGCCAATTGATGGCGCTCGACGAGCGTCCTCTTAGTATGGATAAATGGGTGGCTGCGTCGTGTCATGATAAGGCAGAGCTTTCGCACGCTTGTCGAATCGGCGTAGATTTTGCTGTAGTTGGGCCAGTGCAGCCAACCACGTCACACCCGAATGCGCCGGTTTTAGGGTGGGACGGTTTTGCCAGCTTAGCTGCGCAGGCAACTATCCCCGTTTACGCGCTCGGCGGTATGGCTACCACGGATTTAAGTCAGGCTTGGCATCATGGTGGACAGGGGATAGCGGCGATTACTGGGTTATGGCGGTAGTCGACGGCTTATTCTCAAGCTCGGACCTTAGTGTTGGTTCGACTCGTCCGTCAGCGGTTCTTCTTCAACAGCAGGGATAGCATACGTGCCATCGGCCCATTTGCCGAGATCAATCAGATGGCATCGCTCGCTACAAAAGGGCCGCCATTTTTGCGTAGGCAACCATTCCACCGATTTTTTGCAAGTCGGACAGGTAACGATCGTCATATGATGCAGCAAATTAAATCAAACTCGACATCATCTTTAGTTTGAGCGTTTTTGTCGTTCAAGTTTTGTTCCACGAAACGCACGGTAAAGCGATGTTTCCCGCCGCTCACTTCAGCGTAATAGCGCGATTCGCTGGGAATGACGACGCGAATTAATTGGCAAGGGGTGGTGGGATCTAAGGATTGTTGATAGAACCCCCCTTGAGCTATTTCCCGCTTGCTCGGCGAACTGCTACGAATGAGCTTGAGGAGCAAGCGCACTGAGGAATTAACGGCGTCAAAGGTGTTGAACCATTCTTTTAAGTCGGTCATGCGACGTTCTAATGGTTGTTGCAACCAAAAATGGTATTGCGGAAGATCGAAGTCGCAACTACCGCCGGGGATGCTGCTGCGCTGGGCGATACTCGTTAAAAATTCGTTCTTACGTAAGTGTTGGCCAATTTGCCCTTCCATGGCATGTAAGCGATCGAGGAGGCTGTACATTTCATCTAATATTAGGTTTAGTTTTGAGTGATCGACGCTAGGGTTTTTTTCCAAGGCCTCAAGTACCGAAGCCTCGCGCTCCAGTTCTTTGATAAGTTCCTTTTTTAAGTCCGATCGACCGAGAATAGCCACGACATCAAGCAAGCCAATGATTGCGGCGCGGCAATCCCACAAAGACCCGCTCTCGATATGGGCGTGTGCTTGGTTAAATAAAAAATCAAGCCGCAGGAAGGTCCGTATTCTTTCGTTTAGTGGCTGTTCATAAATGATTTTTGTATGCACGTTGCTAATAACCAGGCTGGTTCGTGGAAGCGGAACGGGTGATAGCGGCGTCTGACGTTTGCGCGCTGCGCGTGCGTTGCTGAAAGACGCTACATAAACCCAGATTTTCCATTAGCCCTCTACTGCGGCCGCACAACGCACTGAATCTGCGCGAGAAAAGAAGAAAAACAGTCTGTCACCGTAGAGTGACTACGCCTCCGACTGTTTTTAATCTTTTCTCGCCCCTCATCAGCACCTTGCGCACCCTCGCTACGAGGCTAATGGAAAATCTGGGATAAACGACTCATTTTGCGTTACCCCTTTCGACATGGCAAGAGAATATTTAGTAAATATCGCTACATATCAGCGTTAGTTAATGTTAGATAGTGCTCATGCAATTTTTGTACCTGTTCTTCGAGAATGCCAAGGCTTGCATCGTTGAGAATAATATCGTCCGCTTGCGCTAGGCGTTGTTCGCGCGGTAGTTGTGCGCGGAGTACGGCCTCTATCTCTGCCCTACTCACACCGTCACGTTGCTGCGCGCGTTGAATTTGAGTCTCGAGTGGAGTGTCGACAACGAGGATGCGATCGATCAGATCGCGCTGGCCGGTTTCTAGCAGCAGAGGGATGGCGACTACACAGTAAGGTGCCTGAAGATTAGCGATGCGATGTCGAATGTTGGCGCGAATGCGTGGGTGGAGTATGGCTTCCAGTTTTTGGCGCTGGGCTTCATCGTTAAAGACCACTTTGCGTAAGGCGGCGCGATCCAGCCGTCCGGTGCCATCTAAGGCGGCGGTCCCAAACGCGTGGGCTATCTCTGCAAGTGCTGGTTGCCCCGGCTCAACGATTTCACGCGCAATGCGATCAGCATCGATGATCGGCACGCCACGTTTGGCGAAATAGTTGGCTACTTGTGTTTTGCCGCTGCCCATACCGCCTGTTAAACCGACGACGATCATTACACGTTATGCCCACGCGAATAGGGGATACCGTCAGGCGTACTTAAGGCATGAAAACAAGCGGTGAGAGACGAAAAACTGGGCCGACTAAATAGGTGGGCTGGCGAGGATAAACGACATATAAGCGTGTTTAAGTTCATTGCCCCATAATAGCGTGATCCAGCCTGCCGTGGCTAAATAGGGGCCGAATGGAATCGGAATATTTTTATCGCGGCCGCGTAAGACGATAAGCCCGATGCCGACGATAGCGCCGACTAGCGACGACAATAATATTGTCGCCAATAATAGATCCCAGCCTGTCCATGCGCCGAGCATCGCCAGCAACTTAAAATCACCATGCCCCATGCCTTCTTTGCCGGTGACCATTTTAAAAACCCAGTAAACGCTCCAAAGGCTCAAATAACCGGCGATCGCACCAATGATGCTGGCGCGCGGATCGGCGAATACGGCGAAAAGGCTGAGCGTTAGCCCGAGCCATAGAAAGGGCAGGGTGATGGAGTCGGGCAGGAGTTGGTGATCGAAGTCGATCATGGTCAAGCAAATCAGCGCCCACGTCAGAAACAACGCCGCAGCCGTAGCGATAGTAAAGCCGTAGTGCCAGGCGACTACCGCAGACAGTACGCCGCTGACGAGTTCGATGATCGGGTAGCGGGGCGA
>JANPPH010000200.1:0-4364 GCA_031428395.1 Gammaproteobacteria bacterium | reverse complement strand
AAAGAAACACGACAAGCGTGAATCAATGAAAGCCCGTGACAATAAGCGCGACATCGAACGCACATTGAAAAGTCAATAATTTCGTTACTTGCAGGTGGTATAGAAATAAATTCATACCATTATTTTGTTCTTCAGTAAATTAAAGGAGACTATGATGAATAAAGAGGCAGCACAAGAAGAAAAAATTGCGATCATTGATGGTTGGCTTACCGAGGGTATACCCGAGGACCATGCCCTATACACCAAACTAAGGGAAGTCTACACTGAAATATTTAATCAAGATGTTCTTGATTTCATGACCACATTGTTTGATGGTACCCAATCCATAATCGATAATAGTGATCAAAAGATCACTCTTCGAGACGCCACTAAGATTTGGGTTTGCGAACAGCTAAAGTGCTTTGAATAGTCAACTCTCCTGGGGAGGTAAAATAAACACCTCCCCACTACCTGTAAGTAACGAAATAAATTTGTACACCGTTCCCCGTGAATTTTTTAAAAACTTTTAAAAAATTCACGGGGGATGCTAGGCATCGACGGTTAGTCGTGTCGGTTGTGTGCAGTGTCGAAAACTGGTAATCAATTCGTTAAAAGGTTCCACTCTGTATTTGCAAACAAAGCAATACCAAGTCCTTACGCTAACGCGTTTGGATTCGCTCCCGCATTTGCGTAAATTTACGCTGGCCGGATCGATGCGAGTTCGGTAAAGGCCTCATACGCCGGTACTCGTAGAATAGCCACGAGGCTCTGGAAACCTATGTCGTTGTCATAGGTACCCAAGATTGTAACAACTCGGAACCTGATTGTTTTGTTTATTCTTAAGATCAGGAACTTAAATTAAAGGATGAACTATGCACTGTAGACTCACAATCGCGCCCTGATTCGGACGGGGATTCGATTTCCCCCATCTCCACAAATACAATAATGGCCCCTTTTGGGGCTTTTATTATTTGTGGAGATGGGAACAAGCAAACTGCTTTGCTTGTGTGGGAATCGAATCGCCGGAGCGATGTCTTTTAGCTCTTTTCCTAGAGCTAAAAACAAGCGAGGTGTGACCCGCGGCACTTGCTAGTTTTAGAGCAAAGCGAATAAAAATAGCTTAGTGACCGTCAGGTTCAACTCCCCCCATCTCCACAGAACATGGAAATATATAGAAGTTTAATTCACAAACAAAACCGCCTTAGTGGGCGGTTTTATTATTGTGAAGGAAAATAAGAAAACTATTTACTACGCGCAACCTTCAATGCTTCACCCCACCATTTTAGTTGTTCAAGGGTACCAGAAAGCGATTTGTCATAGTCAGTCAATACACCTTCCTTCAAGTTTCCTGACTCGTCGAGAAGAAACCACGGTGCTTGAATATGAACGGCGCTGCGGACAGGAGCCATTTGCAACTCAACCGCCACCTGGCGCAACTGTTCAACCACACGGGCACCTCCTACACTTCCATAAGACACAAATCCGACAGCTTTATTGTTCCATTCACTATACACTGAATCAAGAGCATTTTTTAATACTGCGGCGTAACCGTGGTTGTATTCAGGTGCAACAATTAAATAGGCATCCGCCTCCCCTATTTTTTCAGCAAACGCGCGAACAACTTCGTTTGCGTAGGCACCATTTTCTACCATAGCCGGACTGATTGGTTCTAGTCGTCGTAAGTATAAGCAACGTTACACGCCCGTAGGTAATGTTTGATGCCAAAATCCGGCGCAATGCCGGGTTTCGGAGCCAGAAAATTCGACATTAACGCTGCTAACACCTTCCCACTATTTCCCCGGCCCCTGTGCACCTAAACTAAGTGCCGCCACAAATCCAGCTAACCGCGCAAGCTCCCTTTCAAGTTCGGCAATACGTTGATCGCGTTGATCGAGCATACGCGTTACGTCGTTCACCTCGATGCGCTGCGGGATATGCTGTGGGCAGTTGGCGTCCCACGCTTCGACGCGGAATAAAGTTACGTACTCGCCGCGTGCCTTGTAATTTTTAGGCATGAGGTTCGCAAGCAGATCTACATCATCTTCAACGACGTGTGCTTCGCCCCAAATTTTCACGCGGCGACGTTGAGCGTAATCGATTAAGAACAAAAATGCCTGGGGGTTTTCGGCAAGATTACCTAAAGAAATAAACTGCCGGTTGCCGCGGAAGTCGGCGAAGGCAATGGTTTTGTTGTCGATAACATGCAAAAAACCCGCAGGGCCACCGCGATGTTGGATATAGGGCTGGCCGACGCCATTGGCCGTGCCCAGAAACACGCTCGTTTGTTCAGCAATAAACTCAGCGAGCGCCGGCGTGATTGTGGTCTCCCATCCACCGTTTCCTTCCATCATTGCATACGAGCTGCGCGAGCCTTTGCGCGCTTGCACAGCTTTCACTGTAGGTGTAAACGCAACATCACTAGCAAGAGGGTTCTTGATTGTCATAGCGCCGCTTTATAAACCCAGGCCACTAAGCCCCGCGTGGGCGTCGGGACGTCGTCCTAGTGGCCAAAAAAACTTACGTTCACTTTCCGAAATTCGCACATCGTTAATACTCGCTTCCCGGCGGCACATGAGTCCGTCCTCATCGAATTCCCATTGCTCATTGCCGTGGGCGCGAAACCAATTGCCGCTGTCATCGTGATGCTCGTAGGCGAAACGCACGGCGATACGATTGCCAGTAAACGCCCACACTTCTTTGATAAGCCGATAATCCATCTCTCGTTGCCATTTACGTTGCAAAAAACTCTCGATCAGCTCACGACCCTGGAAGAACTCAGCGCGATTGCGCCACCGGCTATCTAACGTATAGGCTTGCGCAACGCGCGCAGGATCACGGCTATTCCATGCATCTTCGGCGAGGCGCGCCTTCTGCGCTGCGGTCTCCGCGGTAAAGGGCGGTAAAGGTGGACGACTCATTCTTGCCTCCGAACGTTGAGCTGTATTGCGATAGTGATGCGGAAGATTACGCTCGCTGCTTACGCACACGCGCGTAATCTTCCGGGTGTTTAGCTAGCCTTGCGCATTGGACTCACCACGGGAAAATCAATCTCAGTCTCGGCCACGCTGTTGACGTAGTTGGTCAAGGTATTAAGCGCCACATGCAGCACAATTTCCATCACCTCAGCATCCGCGTAACCCGCCGCTTTTACGGCCTGAACATCACTGTCTGAAACGTGGCCTCGCTCAAGCGCAATTTTGGACGCGAAGCGAACGGCCGCCGCCGCTTTAACATCCGTTGATGTTCTATCGCGATTCGCCGCCATCTCAGCGTCATCCAGCTTAGCAAGATTTTTCCCCAGATAAGTGTGGGCTGATAAGCAGTAGCTGCAGCCATTAATTTCGGCAATGGCAAGGGCAATACGCTCGGCTGTTTTAACGCCAAGAGTTCCTTTTTCGAGCGCGCCGTTAAGGCTCAAATAACCTTCGAGCGCGGCCGGGCTATTACCGATGACTCGCATTAAATTCGGGATAACACCCAATTTATTCTGCACCGCGTCCAATAGCGGCCGAGTTGCGGCAGGAGTTTGATTAGCAGCAGGGATAGTAATTCGGCTCATGGTAGTGTCCTTTGAAATGTTTAGGCCTAAATTCACAGCAACGCTTGGCGGCTGCGACCGACTAGGATCTTGCCAAATTTCTATTGAGAGAAGAATCATCGCCATTTACAATTTATTATTGCGTAAAATGGAACAATGATGGATAGATTTTATTTAATGACCGTGTTTGTGGCCGTGGCGGAGGAAGACAGCTTTGCCGGCGCGGCGCGAAAACTGGGAATATCTCCACCTGCCGTTACGCGCGCGATTACATCACTCGAAAATCGGTTGGGCGTAAAGTTGTTCAACCGAACCACTCGCTTCGTCCGCACCACCGATGCGGGGCGACGCTATTTGGAGAACGCTCGACGCATACTCGCGGAACTAGATGAAGCGGAGGACGCGGCGGCAGGAGTGCATGGTGAACCCCGAGGCCACCTGGCAGTCACAGCTCCCGTGCTCTTTGGCCGGATGTTCGTTATGCCGGGGATCGTCGATTATCTCAATCGTTTTCCTGATATGTCCATCTCAGCATGGTTCCTAGATCGCGTTGTAAACTTGCTCGAAGAAGGCGTCGATGTCGGCATACGAATTGGCGAGCTGCCTGACTCAACCATGCAAGCGATTGGCGTGGGATCTGTCCGCCGCGTTGTTTGTGCATCACCCGCATACCTCAACCACCATGGCGTGCCGCAAACACCGCAAGATCTTGGGGAGCATAGCTTGATTGCCGCAGGCGCGGTGTCTTCTGGCGTTGAGTGGCAATTCGCCATTGCGAATAAAATGATCAATGTCAAAGTGAAGCCGCGTCTGACGGTGACGAACAATGACGCTGCCATCGAAGCCG
>JANPPH010000199.1:0-14673 GCA_031428395.1 Gammaproteobacteria bacterium | reverse complement strand
TCATCATGGTCTTGCCGGCTTTGGGCGGCGACACAATCATTCCGCGCTGACCTTTGCCGATGGGCGAAACAAGATCAATTATGCGGGCGGTGATGTCTTCTGTGCTGCCATTACCCAGCTCCATGGTGACGCGTTCGTTGGCGTGGAGCGGGGTTAAATTCTCAAACAATACTTTATTTTTTGCGTTCTCCGGCGGCTCAAAATTAATCTCGCTGACTTTTAACAAAGCGAAATAGCGCTCGCCCTCTTTGGGTGGACGTATCTTGCCGGAAACCGTATCACCGGTGCGCAAATTAAAGCGCCGGATTTGGCTGGGCGACACATAGATATCGTCAGGGCCTGCGAGGTAAGAACTGTCGGCGGAACGCAGAAAGCCGAAGCCATCTTGAAGGATTTCCAACACCCCATCGCCGTAGATATCTTCGCCTTTTTTGGCGTGCGCCTTCAAAATTGCGAAGATAACATCCTGCTTACGCAGCCTCGCCATGCCTTCGATACCCATTGACTCGGCGAGGTCGATAAGGTTGGAAACGGGCGTTTTCTTTAACTCGGTGAGATTCATGATGGTCGGCTTTCGGAATTGATCTTGATAAATGGATGATAAAAAAAGAAAGAATCGGCCGAACGGCCCGACCCGAAAAACTACAATGCAAAACGTAACTGGAGGAGTGCTAATACCAAACAAAAAAGTGTCGTTGATTTTCCACACACGCTACCACCAAATTAGCGTGCCGTCTAGTCCCTAGAGGCGATTTTTGCTGACCAACCCACATTATCACTGCTGGTCAGCAAAATCTCAAGAAGGAACTGACATCTCCTCAAGCTCCGATATTGCTATCGATAAATGCAGTTAACTGGGACTTAGACACTGCACCCACCTTTGTCGCTTCCACAGCACCGTTTTTGAATAACATTAATGTCGGAATGCCACGAATGCCGTACTTAGGAGGCGTAGCAGGATTTTCGTCGATGTTCAGCTTTGCAACTTTTATCTTGTCTAGGTATTCAGTTGCGATGTCATTGAGTATAGGGGCGATCATTTTACATGGACCACACCATTCGGCCCAGAAGTCCACTAACACCGGGCCCTCCGCCTTCAACACCTCGTCTTCAAAACTCGCGTCGGATACATAAACGATGTGTTCGCTCACTTAAATACGCCTCCAGCCACTTGGAATTCGAACAATAACCAGTACATACAGAAAAAAGAAATGACATCAAAAAATTATTTGTACAAACGTTACTGTATAGTTATCCGTTTAGTTGCGCAATCTTAGTAAATTACAGTCAAGCTCACATCTAACTATATTTCAACCCCAAATAAAGTGCAATTTTTGTTATGCTCTCACTATGAATCTCAGCAATCTTAGTTTTTCAGACCTCGCATTAGCCCCTGGGCTTAAGCAAGGCATTGAAGCAGCAGGCTTTAACCACTGCACCCCCATCCAAGCACAGACTTTGCCATTGGCGCTGGCAGGCATTGATGTCGCTGGGCAAGCACAGACTGGCACCGGCAAAACTGCCGCTTTTTTGCTCGCTACAATGAATCGGCTATTGCAAAGCGGTCCGCCGCCAGACCCGCTGGCTCCGCGCGCGCTAATTCTTGCGCCGACGCGCGAACTGGCCGATCAAATCTATCAAGATGCGATTATCTTGGCCAAGCATGTCGATCTGCGTATTGGGGTGGTTTATGGCGGCACCGGCTACGATACCCAGCGCCGCATGGTGACGGGTGGCGTGGATGTGCTCATTGGCACACCCGGTCGTCTTATCGATTATTTTCGCCAAGGTTTTTTTCAGCTGAACGCCTTGCAAGTGACTGTGCTGGATGAAGCTGACCGCATGTTCGATCTTGGCTTTCTGCGCGACATTCGTTTTCTGCTCCGGCGCATGCCCAAACCAGAAAAACGCCTCAGCATGCTATTCTCCGCGACACTCTCTCATCGCGTGCTCGAGCTCGCCTATGAACATATGAACAACCCGCGCGTGATAAAAGTTGAACAGCAAAACGTCACTGCCGAAAACGTCATTGAGAAAGTTTATTACACAGCCACGAGCGACAAAATCCCACTTTTGATTGGTCTCTTAAATAATATGGACTCCCCACGCGCTATTGTTTTCGTCAACACGAAGCGGGCAGCAGATACGGTGCATGGTTATTTGCAAGCGAATGGCTTTTCGGCAGAGGTGATCTCTGGCGATGTACTGCAAAAAAAACGCCTGGACTTACTTGCCAAGTTTCGCGATGGTGAGTTTTCAGTGTTAGTGGCCACAGACGTCGCCGCCAGAGGATTGCACATCCCGGAGGTCAGCCACGTCATTAACTTTGATTTACCGCAGGAAGCTGAGGACTATGTACACCGCATAGGTCGCACTGCGCGTGCTGGCGCAAGCGGTGATGCAATTAGTTTTGCATGCGAAGAATATTCTTTCTCGCTACCCGAAATAGAAACATACATTGGCCATAAAATCCCCAAAGAACCTGTAAACGAAGAAATGATGGCGGTCGCCTTCAAAAGCCCAAAGGCACGCGCTCCGCGGACCGATATGGCGAAGCCCCGCCACAAAACGTCGCGCCAGCGCAGGTGAAAACGTTTGACGAAATGCCGCCGCGTACGGCGCTTGTTGAAATCGCGCGTGATTTTCACGCCCGAGGCTGGATGCCAGGAACGGCGGGGAATTTAAGTGTAAGGGAAGGCGATGCGAGCTTTTTAATTACCGCCAGCGGGCGCCCTAAAGGCCAACTCGATGAGACAGATTTCGTCCGCATCGACATTCAAAGCGGTGAGCTTGTCGAGCGTTTCGAGGCACACGCCAAGCCTTCGGCTGAAACCAGCATTCATCTCTCCATTTATCGGGCCATCCCCTATGCGCGGGCCTGTCTGCATGTCCACAGTATCGACGCGTGCTTGGTCACGGACGCCATGTCGAACGATGCAGACCGGCTGTCCTTACCACCAGTAGAGATGCTTAAGGGCTTGGGAATTTGGGACGAAAACCCAAACGTCGCTATCCCAGTATTCTCAAATGTCGCGCAAGTGTCGGTCATCGCACAAGGCATAACAGCACGTTTCGCTCGCCAGTTGCCCGACGTACCCGCCCTGCTGATTCGCGGCCATGGCATTACGTGCTGGGGCAAAAACTTGCAGGAAGCGTACAATCAAATCGAGTCAGCCGAATTTTTGATGAGCTATATCGCTCGATCGCAAGGCCGTAATTCTCTTCCGCGCTAACCGGCTGGCCTTAAGCGAAGACTCCTGCATCCAAAGTGCGACGCCCTAATTGCCTGAAAAATCTCTCGTTGTCTTGACACTTACCTCTGCACGTGGCATAAAGGGTCGCCTCCAAACGCCCACGGCGTTTGCTGTGTAGCGTGGCACGGACAAAACACAAGTTTGTGCCCTCGTCTACTGAGGGAGGAGATTGTGGGTTTTTTGGTGAGACATCAGAATACTAAAGTACTAAGGAGAATTAAAGTATGAAGGCACGTTTGTTAAGTGTTTCGGCTGCGGCTCTGTTTGCACTTGGTGCAGCTGGCCAAGCTAGCGCGGATTTGGACTTGGCGAAGAAAAGCGGTTGCTTAGCTTGCCATTCAGTGGAAAAGAAAGTAGTCGGCCCATCTTGGCAAGATGTTGCCAATAAATACAAAGGCGATGCCGCTGCAAAAGCTACACTAGTTACTAAAGTTAAGGCTGGCGGCAAAGGCAACTGGACCGAAGTGACCGGCGGCGTTCCGATGCCCCCGTACTCTCCTCGCGTTCCTGAGGCGGACATCGAGAAATTAGTGGATTTCGTTCTTGGCCTTGCCAAGTAATATCCCGCTAATGCAGAACACAAAAGCCAGCGTTAAGCTGGCTTTTGTTTTTACTAGACATAAATTCCTAGTCCAGCCATTGGCAATGGCGCATTGAGTAACCTGCTGATAGTCACCCAACACTAAAGCTTAGATTTCCATCATCTCAAAATCCGTTTTACTTACACCGCAATCGGGGCAAGTCCAAGTCTCCGGAATATCCTCCCAAAGCGTGCCAGGAGGAATACCGTCTTCAAGTCTCCCCTCTGCCTCGTCATAAACAAAACCACAAACTACACACATGTAGGATTTAAACTTTGAAGTGGCTGATACAGGCGCGCCCATAATTACGGATTCTCCATTGCGGTTTTAGTACATTTTACTTTAAATAGTGCAACCAGTGCTAAAATTGACTACTAGGCGTGATGAGGAATTAGACGCTATTATCGCGAATTTCCGTCCCGCCAGCAAAGGGACGACTCGTTCTGCAAATCCGATCTGCCAAAGGGCCGGCGCCAATAATCCGCGCAAGGAGACAATACTATGCCAAAACGAACAGTGCCTGTAGTGATGACGTTTGCAGGCAACGATCCAACAGGCGGGGCGGGCATTCAAGCGGATATTGAAACTCTTGCGAGCATGGGTTGCCATGCTGCCCCGATTGTCACGGCGATTACGGTGCAAGATACCGCAAGCGTAAAAGCATATTTTCCCGTCGATGCAATCCAGGTAATTGAGCAGGCCCGTGCGGTGCTCGAAGACATGCCTGTTGCGGCGTTTAAGATCGGCATGCTAGGCAGCGTCGAAAATATCGAGGCGATTCATACTTTACTGGTTGATTATCCAGACATTCCGGTAGTCCTCGACCCAGTTCTGCAATCTGGTCGGGGAGACGCTTTGAGCGATCATGGGCTTGTCGAAGCTATGTCTGTCTTACTGCTGCCTCTCACTACCGTTCTCACCCCAAATAGCATTGAAGCGCGGCGCTTGGCGCCTTTGGCCGACAATTTGGAAGCTTGCGCACAGGAACTACTGGATCGCGGTTGTGAATTTGTGCTGATTACTGGCACGCATGAGAATAGTCCGAAAGTTATCAATAGCCTTTACAGCAATCGCCGTTTAATCGAAAGTTTTGCCTGGGAGCGCTTACCAGGAAGCTACCACGGCTCGGGATGCACGTTAGCCTCCGCCATCGCTGGGCTGCTTTCTCAAGGGCTCGACCCGGTCAATGCCATTCATGAGGCGCAAGAATACGCCTGGCAGGCACTTAAACATGCTTACCGAATTGGTATGGGGCAATATTTGCCGAATCGCTTATTTTGGGGTGAACACGACATACAGGACATAGCCGGTGGCAAGTAAAGTGCGCCGGGGACTTTATGCGATTACCGATGACGTACTGACTGCCCCCTATGAATTGCTTTTCTTAGTTGAGCAGGCAATTTTGGGCGGCGCGGTGATGGTCCAGTTTCGGACGAAAATTCTTGATGCCGCGCTCAAACTGCGGCAAGCAACAGACTTGGCAGCGCTCTGCCGTCGCCATGACGTGCCTCTTATCATTAATGACGATGTTTTGCTGGCAGCGAAAGTGGGCGCAGATGGCGTCCACTTGGGAAAAGATGACCCTGCGCTTAAGGCCGCACGCGCCATACTGGGTGATGACGCCATCATCGGCGTATCTTGTTACAATGAACTTGCGCGCGCACAGAAAGCCAAGACGGCGGGTGCTGACTATGTTGCGTTCGGCCGTTTTTTCTCATCCCAAACTAAACCGCTTGCGGCACAGGCCGAGATTGCGCTATTAATTCAAGCACGCCGCTTAGATCTGCCGGTTGCGGCCATCGGCGGCATCACGCTCGACAACGCCCAAGCGTTGATCGGCGCGGGGGTTGATTTATTGGCAGTGGTGCAAGGGCTATTCGGTCAGCCAGACGTTTTGCGTGCAGCTCAACAGTTTACCGCTTGCATGGGTGACACTAATACATAATTACTTTTCGATAATTTCAGCACCACATTGATGATGGGGACAAGGTAATGACGGCAAGTTTTGCTCGATCACACGAATTATTTCAAAATGCGCAACGTGTTATTCCAGGTGGCGTTAACTCGCCGGTCAGGGCCTTTCGCGGGGTCGGCGGTGAACCGGTATTTTTTAAGCGCGGCGAAGGCGCTTATCTCTTTGATGAGGACAGTCAACGCTACATTGATTATGTTGGTTCATGGGGGCCAATGATTCTCGGTCATGCGCACCCTGCGGTGATCAAGGCTGTCCAAGATACGGCGGCTGCAGGGCTTGGCTTTGGCGCACCCACCGTGCTTGAAACCGTGATGGCAGAAAAAGTTTGTGAATTAGTGCCTTCTCTAGATTTGGTACGCATGGTTAATTCAGGTACCGAAGCGACCATGAGTGCAATTCGCCTTGCGCGAGGCTTTACCGGCCGCGACAAGATTGTGAAATTCGAAGGTTGCTATCACGGCCATTCTGATTCACTGCTTGTCAAAGCAGGTTCTGGCGCGCTCACGTTAGGCGTACCCACCTCACCCGGCGTCCCCCTCGCCCTTGCTGAGCACACCCTTACACTGACTTACAACAACCTCGATCAAGTGCTAGAGGTGTTCGAGCGCCTTGGCGGGCAAATCGCTTGCATCATCGTTGAACCCGTCGCAGGCAACATGAATTGCATTCCACCGTTGCCGGGTTTTCTGGAGGGGCTGCGCGCAATTTGCAACGAATATGAAAGCGTGCTGATTTTTGACGAAGTCATGACAGGCTTCCGCGTCGCCTTAGGTGGCGCGCAACAACTCTATGGCGTCAAACCCGACTTGACGACACTAGGCAAAGTGATCGGTGGCGGCATGCCCGTTGGAGCCTTCGGCGGCAGGCGCGATATAATGGACCGTTTAGCGCCCACGGGCCCCGTTTATCAGGCAGGTACGTTATCGGGCAATCCAGTGGCCATGGCGGCGGGGTTAGCGAACTTGCGCGAGATCGAGAAACCCGGTTTTTTTGAGGCGCTGGCCCTCAAAACAAAGAATCTCGCTGAAGGCATCGTTGCCGAAGCCAAAAACGCCGACATTCCGATGAGCTGTAATTATGTAGGCGGGATGTTTGGTTTATTCTTTACGCATGAACAAGTAACAAATTTTTCACAAGCGACTAACTGTAACGTTGATCGTTTCAAATTATTCTTTCACGGCATGCTGGAAGAAGGTATCTATCTCGCGCCTTCTGCCTTCGAAGCCGGATTTGTCTCTAGCGCGCACAGCAACGCCGATATCGACGCCACCATCGCATGCGCTGCACGTGTCTTCGCTAAACTCTAACTAGGTAATGGACATGGAATATCGCCCACTGGGGCGCACCGGGATTAACGTCAGCGCCATTTGCCTTGGCACGATGACGTGGGGTGAGCAAAACACCGAGGCGCAAGCGCATGAACAGTTGGACTATGCGCTGGCCAATGGTATTAATTTTGTTGATACCGCTGAAATGTATCCTGTGCCTCCGCGCCAAGAAACGTATGGTCGAACCGAAAAGTATATCGGCGGCTGGTTAAGGGGCGGGAAAAAACGCGACAAAATTATCCTGGCGTCAAAGGTCGTGGGGCGCTCCGATTGGTTGCCGTATATTCGCGGTGGCGCTGCACGTTTGGATAAAAAAAATATTGAGGCTGCATTAGATGCAAGCCTTAAGCGCCTGCAAACTGACTATATCGACCTTTATCAACTCCACTGGCCGGATCGCAATACGAACTTTTTTGGCAAGCTTGGTTATCAACATGATCCCCGCGATGAACCCATTTTGCTCGAAGAAACGTTAACCGCGCTTAATGAATTTGTACTGTCAGGTAAAATTCGCTTCATTGGCCTGTCGAATGAAACGCCGTGGGGCACCATGAAAGTTTTGCAGATAGCAGAGAAGCTTGGCTTGCCGCGCGCTGTGGGAATTCAAAATCCCTACAGCTTGCTTAATCGCACCTTTGAAGTCGGGCTGGCTGAAGTGGCACATCGTGAAAATGTAGGATTGCTTGCTTACTCACCATTAGGTTTTGGCGTGCTATCTGGAAAATATTTGCGGAAAAAGCGTCCGCCGGGTGCTCGTTTAACCTTGTTTGATCGATTCAGCCGCTATAACAATCCGCAAGCCGAGGCGGCGACAGAACGGTATGTAGAATTAGCTCGCAAGTTTGGCGTAGACGCGGCGCAAATGGCCTTGGCGTACGTCACCTCACGACCGTTTGTCACTAGCACCATTATTGGTGCTACAACGATGGAACAGCTAAGTAGCAACATCGCCAGCATACAACTCAAGCTATTGGAGCCAGTGCTAAAAGGAATTGAAGCGATACACCAAGATCATCCTAATCCTGCCCCTTAGATGATGATCACTGCGGAACGCGTTCGTGCAGTCCTTGGCGGTTTATGGCTTGTCCTAATTGGTTGTTTGCCCGCCTATGCAGTGCCCTCGATTGAATCTGTTACACCGGCGCAAATAGCGGCGCAAAAATCTGCGCAAATCCAAGTTGATGTATCCGAATGGCCGCCTGGCGCGAGCTTGGCACTTTTGCCAGGTGGCCCGTACTTAAAACAAACGACAGCGTTGCAAGCTAACGTCCACGACATTGCGATATCTGACGGTAAGTTGTTTTTGGCCGGAGATGCGGGAATAACGGTATATGACGCTGCGACACTCAAACTGCTATTTTTTTCCAACTCAGGCCGATGTATAAAAATTTTTATAGACTCGGGCCATCTGTATTGCGTGGATGGCGGACACAAGATTCTCATTTTCAAAATCCAAAGCGAACGACTCGAAGCATTGGGAGAATTTTTGAATGACGCCACTATAAAAACAATTTTAGTCGCCAACGAACACGCCTTTGTCTTGCAAGACTCCGCGTTGAAGATTGCAGCTATTCATGATCGCAACACACCCGCTCTGCTTTCAATTCTACCGCTACCTTCGGGTGCAATTGACTTGGCCATACTAAACGAACGCCTCTTCGTCGCCACTGGCGAAAATGGTGTTCTCTCTATTGATATCAGCAACAAAGCGAAGCCCACAGTTATCGCAGGCTATTCTACCAACGGCGCCGCAACTCATCTGCAGACACATAACGACAATCTTTATGTCAGCGATGATCAAGCTGGCTTAGTCGTGCTGGAAATTCATTCGGATACATTGCGATGGCGCGGAAGTCATAACGCCGTGGGGCGCATTCGTGCATTGCATGTTGCCAATAACAAAGCTGTGGTATTGAATGAGCAAGGTGATTTGATTTCTTTGGATTTAACTAATCCAGCGTTGCCCACGATTACCGCAGCAATTAAAACTACACCTGGCACCTCTGCCTTTGCAGTTGCCGGACAAGACGTTTTCAGCATTGAGTCGACAATATTGTCTCATTTCGATATTTCCGCGATGGCGCCGATAGTGTCTAATGAAAATCTAGATATGGGCCAAGGAGTAAATTTCGGCGGTCAACGCAAAGGCTTTGTCGATGGCGACATTCTTTATGTCGCCGACTGGTTTTCTGGTCTGCATATTTATGATATTCGCCAACCGCAGCGACCGATATTGTTATCGAGCTACCATACGCCAGGCTCGTCAAAAGGCGTCGTAGTTAGCAACGGTTATGCATTTGTTGCAGATGATGATCACGGACTGCAAATCGTCGATGTGCACATTCCCACTGCGCCACAGTTCATCGCTGAATTTCAAACTGCGGGCCTCGCTTATACCCCCAAGCTAGACGGCGACAAACTTTACCTCGCCAGTCATCGCGGTGGCGTGCAAATTATCGACGTCAGCAATGTCGCCGCGCCCAAGTTGCTGGGAGAGTTCATGACGGGCGACAAGGCTTGGTCTATTGACGTAAAAGATAATCTTGCCTACGTCGCTAACGCCGAGTCGGGCTTACTGATTTTTGATGTGCAAAATCCCACTCAAGTGCGCTTGATCGGGCAATTCAATCCAGGTGGCAATGCGGAAGATATTGTTGTGCGTGGCAACTATGCCTTCGTTACTTTTTTTGATCAAGGACTGCATATTGTAGATATCAGTGATCCTGCACAACCGACGGCCTATGGCCAAATTGCCACTCCGGGCAACGCGCGAGGCATTGAGCTTGATGGCGATGTGGCCTATGTGGCGGATTGGTTTGCTGGTGTGCACGTAATTGATATTTCTGTCCTCAACTCACCAAAAATTATTAGCAGCTTTGATACCTCCGGTGCTACCTGGGGAGTACGCGCGAAAGGCGCATATTTATATGCGTTTGATTGGTGGGGCGGGCTGGTAGTATTAAACACTCAGGATCCCGCAAAACTCAGATTTACCGGGCGCTATCTGCAGGGTGACGTCACCATGTTGCGTGCGCACGGCGACTATTTGTTTGCCGCCCATGGCGCGGACGGTCTGCAAATCTTTGATATCAGAAATCCTCTTAATCCAACTTGGATGACAGGAGTTGACCTTCCTCACTCTGCACTAGACCTGGCACTTCATAATGATTATGCGTATGTAGCGACAGGCCAAGGCGGTATTGCCGTCGTCGACGTACACAATCCTTTTCAAGGCCGCTTGGTTAGCAAGCTGCCGCTTGGCGGCGAAGCATTTAAGGTAAGTATTGAAAGTAAGAATATCTTATTGGTGCGCCGTGATAGGGATCTGCTGCGAGTAGATATCTCAGACCCGCTTGAACCGCGTATCAACGAAATTCTTGCGCAGGATATAAACGATGTGTGGAGCGATAGCGGTTTTATCTATACTGCAAGCGATGATGGGGTGGTGGTCCGACGCACGAATAACAAGCAAGTCTATCGCTACGCGGGAGCGGCAAGCCTGATTCGCGCGAAACAAAATATTGTAGGTATTTACGCCCCCAACGATGGCATTACCGTGCTAAATTTCAATCAGGGAAAATTTACGCAGTTGTCACGCCTCCACCTGGACGAGCCTGTTGTCGATTTTCAACTCAGTGACTCTCAACTGGTTGTTGCGTTGGCTAATTTTGAGGTGCGCAGTTATGATCTAAGCCAGCCGGACAAGCCACACTTGTTGTCGATCTACCGCACCATGAATCGACCTTCGTCAATCATTGCGCATCGGGCTCAGTTCTATTTGGCTACAGACAACGGTATCGTCGCCATAAATCCTATTCTGAACGCCACAGCGAGCGCGTCAGCATTGAGGCCTATTACGTTTTCTGTGCCGCCCTTGCCTGATGGCTGGTATGACCTGGCCATCGTTGAGGGCGCACATATCACTACTATCCGGCACAACAGTTTGCGGGCCATGGCGCAACGTTTTAGCAAGCCCAAAATCACTATAGATCAGTTCCAAAAACTTTTGCGCGAGAAGACCCAAGGGCCAAGACCATGAGAGATAAGCTAAGCTATAATCCTAGCGTGGCTAGCTCGCGCACCATGCTACGTTGCGAAATCTTAAGCTCGAACTTTCGTGCGCACGAGTCGACGTTCTCGCCTATACCTCAATGCAGTCGGAGGACATAAATGCCTATAGCGCTAAAAAAAACCAGCGACATTAAACCGGGCGATTTGTACGAAGATTCCTTGCATCATCCTTGTTTGTGCATTAGCAAAGAAGGTACCGAACTCGCTGGAATTTCCCTGGTCGATGGCTCGTATCCACGCAGCGATGACTTGCGACATAAATCTGTGCGCAAATTAACGCTTGAAGAAGCGTGGCAATGGCGCATAAAGGGCCCGCAAGATGTCGAATTGCCCTTGCAGCAGCGCTGGTGGGAGCCGAAAACACCGCATTTGGTAAATCCTGCGGCGGCACTCGAAAATCTTTATTTCTTTTCGCTCTATCAAGTGGAATGGAACGAGGATGCCATTGCGCATTTGGGGGCGCCCATCAAACACGAATGGCATAATGTGCGTGCGTCCATCGAAGAAAAAGGTTCAGCGGGAACCGCGACCGTCGCCTTCGATGTGCAAGGCACCAACAAATCCGCAACGATTTATGTTAAGGCACATAAAGCGGGGCAAGATTGGTTGTTTGATGACCTTTATCTCGACCTGGATTCAAAGCGAATCGCCATTATTGAAAGCGGCAGAAATGTAGGCAGGTGAAGCGACAATGACAGTGAAAAATTTGATTCACGAATGGGAACGTTCGGCGAAAAAAAAAGTAGCTTATCACGAATACCACATCGCTTTACCCATTCATGATGCGGCCAAAATTTGCGCCTTAGCAGAAATGTTTCCAGGGCGCACTGGCGAGCAAATTATTGCGGACTTAATCGGCGCAGCACTTGTGGATTTTGAAGCGGCGTTACCCTATGTGCGCGGCAAACGCGTCATTGCCGAAGACGAATTAGGCGATCCAATTTATGAAGATGCTGGCCCGACACCGCGTTTTCACGACGCAAGCCAAAAACACCTGCGCGAACTGGAAAGCCAAAAAAAGTAGCCGCTGCCTATTTTTATAATTTACTTATCGGCAGCGTCTTAACAACTATACGATTAACTTGCAGTCGTCTGACAATGACTCAAAGTAAGATTTGGCGGCTCAAGCGAAAAAGTGAAGGGCGAGGCCTTTTTCAAGGCACTTAAACCCAAGATATACCGGGTTTTGCCAGGAAAGACCGCCGCTTCAATGTTCTGAAACTGGCAACCGCCGACTTCGAGGGTGCTGATTTGATAAATTGGCACGATACGTTTAGTCCCATCGGCTAAAATGCCCGACAGATCCTTGACGTACACAGCGCGACTTTGTTCCTTGAGCAGTTCCAAAGACACTTCATTGATGGTCATGTAACCGGAGCCGGTGTCGACCATGAATTCGACTTTACCCACTCCTTCAATAAACCCATCGACGTAATATGTCGCAGCGCCCTTTGAAAACATTGGAATTTTTTTATCGAATTCAGCGGCGTAGGTAGGATAAACGCTCGCCAGTGAAAGAGCGGCTGCCAAAGACCAACGAAGGAATGGTGAGACGTGCATAGGCATAGCTTGATCCTAGTAATCTGTCGGCGAGTTGACGCAGTGCGCGTGACAGAAGGATCGTTGCAATTTAAATGCCAGGAGGGCGGAAGAACTCCTTCCTGCTTTAGGAAGAAGTTCAACTTCCACTACTACCCATGCGGAGCAAGACCTAAGCGCCACAAAGCTAACTACTTCTTCTTATTACCTACTCTCTTCCGCCTCGCTCAGACTACAGCGTGACGTTCATCATTTAGGTGGTAGGATGCACCAAAAAGACCTAGCCTTCTTTATGGTACGACACTACGCGCTCAACTTCATTCTTCGAGCCTAAAATGACCCCAATCCGCTGATGCAATTCGTCGGGCTTGACGTCCATGATGCGTTCACGACCGGTGGAGCTTAAACCCCCTGCCTGCTCAATGATGAAGGACATGGGGTTGGCTTCATACATCAAACGTAGGCGGCCGGCTTTGCTTGGATCCTTTTTATCACGGGGATACATAAAGATACCGCCACGAATCAAAATGCGGTGTATTTCAGCGACCATTGAGGCCACCCAACGCATATTGAAGTTTTCTTTGCGCGGACCTTCTTTGCCTGCCAAGCATTCGTCGATATAGCGCTTAACTGGCGCTTCCCAGAAACGAGAATTTGAAGAATTGATCGCAAATTCGCGGGTATCTTCAACCACGCGCATATTGGGTTGCGTTAGGACAAATTCACCGATATTGCGATCGAGGGTGAAACAATTGACACCGTTCCCCGTCGTCAACACCAACAACGTTGAAGGCCCGTAAAGCGCGTACCCGGCGCACACTTGCTTGGTACCGGCCTGCATGAAATGTTCTTTGCTTGGGTCCGTCACGCCTTCAGGGCATTTTAAAATCGAGAAAATTGTGCCTACTGAAATATTGACGTCGATGTTGGAAGAACCATCCAAAGGATCGAACAGTAGCAAATATTTGCCTTTGGGATAATCGCCGGGGATTTTGTAAATATCCTCCATTTCCTCGGACGCCATAGCCGCTAAATTGCCGCCGCGCTCAGTGCCTTGCATCAACACGTCGTTAGAAATGACGTCGAGTTTTTTTTGCGTTTCACCTTGTACATTTTCCGCCCCGGCGCTGCCCAGCACGCCGACCAACGCACCTTGGCTGATGGCGCTAGAGATCACTTTGCAGGCAAGAAACACATCGTTGAGTAGGGCGTTTAGGCTGCTATCGCCCACGCCTGGCAATTTGCGCTGCTCTTCGAGTAAAAATTGGGTGACGGTGATACCTGTTTGCATTGTTTTGGTTCCTGTCGATGATCGGTCTTTTTTATATGACACACGCCCATCGAGTGTTTGCGGGCACGAACTGCTTATTATCCGTTTTTTCGCCAACAAAATAAAGAGAGAACCAACAATCGCTGTTGCTATAATGGTCGATTCTCTTCACTCCGCGGACCGCCATGACACTTGCTCCATTACGACTCAAAAAAGGCGAAGACCGCCGCCTACGCTCCGGCCATCCTTGGGTCTTTAGCAATGAAATCAACGTTCAACAGACCCCTCTTGGCGGATTTGAGGCGGGGCAACAAGTGGTCATCGAGGACGCCAAAGGTATCGCTCTGGGCGTAGCCTATGTCAACCCACGCACCTTAATTTGCGCGCGCCTGGTCAGCCGTAACCCCAAAGCCGCACTCGATCATGCTTTGCTGCGCGAACGCATTCAGTCCGCCTTAGCACTGCGCGAGCGCCTTTTCGCCCTACATTATTACCGTCTCGTCTATGGCGATAGTGATCGCTTGCCGGGGTTAGTGGTAGATCGGTTTAACGACACCTTAGTGGTGCAAATAACCACCGCCGGTATGGAGCATTTGAAGGAACATATTGTGGAGGTGTTAACTGAACTGCTGCGGCCAAAGGTGATCGTGCTGCG
>JANPPH010000198.1:0-6878 GCA_031428395.1 Gammaproteobacteria bacterium | reverse complement strand
GTCTCTTTACCATACAACTCAGCCATCACAGCTTTTGGGTCTGCGCCACATTTTATTGCGTGGATATGATCGCGATAGCCGGTGATCACATAGTCATGACCTGGCCGTGCTGCCTCCATCACGCCCAGGGCGCACGCCTCTTGGCCCGGATACAGGTGAAGGAATCCGCCTATTTTTCGTTCTACGTAGGCTTCGTAGCAACGCTCTTCGAAGCGGCGCGCAAACAACATCTCACGCAGCAGCCGTTTTTTATCAGCAGCGTTCATTGGGCTCCTTTATGCTTACCAGTCGAACGACAAACGCGATATGATCTTTTTTTTGTTTGCGCAGGTCAAGAAATGCATTTTAAGGAGAATTCGCCCGAATGACGAAAATCGCGATAAAACAAGTCGCTACGCCATTTAATGAAGCTCAAATGGATAGCGCTGATGTAGTGATAATTCTGGGGCGGAATGAGACTTCCATGGCCCAATGGCCGATTTTGGCCGATCTAGACAACATACGTAAACGTCTGCAGCGCCAGAAAAAGGCGGCACCACCTGCCACCCTAGTCGAATGTAATTTGCCGAGCACGCACCTGATTATTGCCTCGGTTAAATCCATCGAGAGCATGTTCGATCTGCTAACCCAAGGCGCGAAAATTGCCAAATCCGCGATGCTGGAAGACCCCACCACCATCGCCGTATGCGTGCTGGACATTGAACCTAACCAAGCCTCATTGGCCTTAGAGGCGCTTCTGGCGGCGTTGCTAGCAGGCGCATACCCCCTCCCCTCCTTCAAACAATCGCCCCCGCCAAAGAAGCCCATCAAGTCTATCGTGCTTTACGGCACCAATAACTTACGCCTTGACAGCAAACGCCTGTTAGCTGAAGCCGCAGGAAATAATCTAGCGCGCCATTTCTCCGCGTTACCGACTAACCACCTGACGCCGACGCATTACCGTAAAGAGATTCAACGTCTCGCCGACGACAACGACTGGACGATGAAATTTTTAGATGTCAAGGCGCTGCAACGTGAGAAAGCAGGCGCTTTCTTGGCCGTCGCGGCAGGTAGCGAACCGAACGATGCCGGCATCGTACATTTACGCTATGACCCGCCAAGCAAAATTAAACACGAGAAACACCACCTCGCCTTAGTAGGAAAAGGCATTTGCTTTGATACGGGCGGCACTAATTTGAAGCCCGCTAAGTTCATGCACGGCATGCACGAAGATATGGCGGGTAGTGCGGTGGCACTCGGCACTCTACTGGCTTTAACTCACCTGCGAGTAAATTTCCCGGTGGAATGTTGGCTTGCATTAGCGCAAAACGATATTGGCCCAAAGGCCTATAAACAGAACTCAGTCGTCACCGCGCACAATGGCACTACGATCGAAATCATCCATACTGATGCAGAAGGACGCATGGTGCTTGCCGACACCTTAAGCTTGGCAAGCGCGCACAAACCTGGGTTAATTATTGACTACGCAACCCTAACCGGCTCTTGCATCGCAGCGCTAAGTAGCCGTTATAGCGGCGCTTTTACCAATCGTGCGTTGTTGCATGATGATATCATCGCAGCCGGGCGCGACAGTGGCGAACGCGTGTGGCCATTTCCTTGGGATGAGGATTTTGACTGTGAGCTCGAAAGTCTAGTCGCGGATGTCAAACAATGTACGCTCGACTCCGAAGCCGATCATATTTTGGCGACACGTTTTTTATCGCGCTTTGTCGCCAACACGCCATGGCTGCACATTGACTTGGCATCGAGCAGTCACAAAGGCGGCTTAGCACATGTTTCAACCGATACAACGGGTTTTGGGGTTCGATTTACGCTGAACCTTTTACTCGATAAACAGGTTTTAAACAAATTGGCTTAGTATTCTTGCATATCACTAGCTGAGGCACTCATGAAACAGATTAATGTGATTATCATACTACCGATGTTGCTGTTATTAACGGCCTGCGCGACACCGGGGCAACAACAAGTGATGTTAAAACCGGAGTTGAGCCTAACACCCGCCAACATCGGTCAAGGCCGCGAAATCGGTGTAAGTGTAGCGGATATGCGCGACAATAAAACATTGGGGCAACGTGGTGGCGCCGCCATCACTTCAGGGCGAAATATCGAAGAAGTTGTGCGCGATAACGTCATTAAGGGATTAGACATTAAGGGATTCACGCCAATCTTGGGCACTACACTCAAGCGAAACTTGAAAGTCGAAATTCAAAAGCTGAGCTATACCACTTTTACAGGCGTGTGGATGGCTAAAGCGGAGTTGAAAGTGACGGCGATCAATGACAAGTCAGAAATTGAGAGTGTCTATCGTGTCGAAAAAGAAAGTGAAGTAGTCTTTGCGCCGGGCGCAGAACAAAGCGAAAAAATACTGAATCAAAGCTTAGCGGAAGTACTCAACAAATTATTTGAAGACCGCGACTTGCTCGCATTGTTGTCGCGGTAATCGGGTTACAAATAACAGGCCGTTGCACGCAACAGCCTGCCCCCCTACTTAGGACTAGGCGCCGCAACCTTTGCGCACCTAGTCCCCTCCCTTCTTTAATAGCGCCAAAGTACTAGATATTGACTACTGGGTTTTGCAAATGCATTGCGAGTTCTTGCGCCTCAATAGCCCACAGTGCATCGTTAATGGCAGTACCTGCCAGGGCGTTAGGGGATTCACAAGCATTGTTCGTTTTATACGCTGCATCGGGCAGAATGCTTGCCCGCCACGATTGCGGATACGCCTCGTACGAACGAAATTCGGCAAAGGATTTGCCCATGATCGAATCAATACAACCTCGCGAATAATCAAAATTCACCATACCTTTGGCCCAAATCGGCGTCGGCTTTGTTGTCGCAACAATGAAGAAATGTCGATCACGCCAATAAGACAGGAATTGCCCCAAGGGGTAACGCGCGATTTGACTACCCGTTACAGGATCCTGAATGAGAACATAGACGTCATGAGGATTGGTAGTATCGATCTGGAGCACGCGAAAGGCAGAATGCAATTCGCTATTCGGTCGGCGCGTGGTGGAATCAGAGCTGGGTTCAGCACCCAATATCACCATGTGGCCCTGTGCCAACTCATGCGCCAAATCGTAAACATTTGCGCGTTCATAACGGGTTACGTCAATACTATTCAATTCCAAAATGACCCCAGCACTCTGCGCCCCCGCATATTCTCCCGCGCAATACCATCCCTGTTGACACGCGAAAGCGACTAGGGCGTCGCAATCCAACTCTATATCCATAAACACCTCAAGCACTATTGCTTGGCAGCGAATAGCGTCAACATCCTCGGGCGTTAGCCCTGCGGGGTGTAATGTCGCAGCGTCACCCATTGGTTGATCAAATAAAGACCTTTCAGAACTAGATTCAGCGTCGGCAATTGCGGGACTAGAAAACCTATGTGGCATGACCACTTTCTCCTGAACGAAATTTAATGATTAAGAGCGAATGTCTTTTGTCTGGTAAATTCTAGGTTCAGCAAGAATGCAAGAGTTGAAAAAAGACGATAGAGGATGAGCGCGCGAATTTATGGCGCTTTTTTCGACCGAAAAACAGACACAACGGGGGGAGTTCGCACATAATGCATGCATAGAGTTTTGCCATTCCATGGAAAACCTCGCAATTTAGAGACAAAAAACGCCATACCTACTGGCAGCAAGGGCACTTCGTCCATCACCCAGCCAACATTTCTTTACACACAAACAACGTAATACAGAACAGCGAAAACCGACGAGATATTACGCTTTGCAGACTGTAAGTCAATAGCCTGCGAACGTGTTTTGTTAGAAATTTTTTTGCATGTTCTACCACGCGGCGCGAATATGCGTTAACTCAAGAGTCAGCAATCTTTTGAATTAGCCGCGAACCGTCCCTCATGCGCCCCCTTGTGCGCAGGGTTGCAGCGCCCCACCTTATTGCGAACGCGCTCTACGACCTTGCCCGAGAAAACATTGGCGGGCTTGGGCGTATACAACTGCCAGATAGTATAGTGAGTCGCACAAAAAATGGAACATGTAAATTAGATGGATTTGTTCTAAAAAAAATAGCAATGAGGTAACGCTGTCAAAGATCAGTCCGCCGCTTATGCGGGCTTTTTTAACCCAGATTTTCCATTAGCCTCGTAGCGAGGGTGCGCAAGGTGCTGAAGAGGGGCGAGAAAAGAAGAAAAACAGGCGGAGGCGTAGTCACTCTACGGTGACAGACTGTTTTTCTTCTTTTCTCGCGCAGATTCAGTGCGTTGTGCGGCCGCAGTAGAGGTTAATGGAAAATCTGGGTTTAATGCAGGCAAGCGCGCACTCAAACCGGCAGCGAGCAAAATCAGCACACCTCCTAGCCATTCTTGTAAAGTAACAATTTCGTTGGTAAGGAGCTGGGCTGAAACGGCACCGGCAAACAATTCAAATAACAACACCACTGCAGAACGATGAACCGGCATGTTGGTAACGCCGTACTGAACTAGGGCAGTCATTATGACGATAGCCCCTGCACCAAGCCCCAATGCCGCGAGCAATGTGGTTTGACTTACCTCTGGCAAACTACTGCTCGACAGCACAATCCAGAGCCCGCCAACGGCGACAGCACCAAACCAAGTCGACAGCGTCTTGGCGAGAATGGGTACGCGCTCACCTTGCCGGGTGATCACATTACCCAAGGCAAAGGCGAAGCCCGATGAAATGGCCAACCAATCGGCCTGCGTCTGCGGCCAAGGTAAACCTACAGCCGGAGACCAAAGCATAATGAGCGCACCACACATTGCTATAGCGAGGCTGAGCTTAGCGAGGCCAGAAAGCACTTCGTGCAACACAAATCGCGCTAAGATCACGGCCCAAATCGGCGACAAATAAAACAACACCAACACCCGCACTACATTACCTTCAAGTATGGCCAAAAAGAATGCCACGTTGCACCAGCCACTCACCAAGCCGAGTAACAGAAGATAACGCCAATGTGCAAAGCAAGCCTGCCGTCGGAACAAAAAAAGCGGCAGACCAAACACTAAGGTTCCGGCATAAATGAAAAAGGCGGCCCATATGCCATGCAAACCTTGCTCGTCCAGCAAGCGCAGCGGATACCAGCTGGTCCCCCAAAGACTGGCGGCGATTAACAGGCAAATTGTGGGGAGTATTGGCGAAGTGGGTTTCGAGGCCATCATAGATATCTTATACTACTGTAAATTTCATGGAACAAAGAATAACCGCAATGACGACTCATGAATCCTGACTTAAACAAATTACAGCCCTATCCTTTTGAAAAGCTTGCACGTTTAAACGCCGGAGTCACTCCGCCGCCGGACAAAACCGCCATCGCGTTAGCTATTGGCGAGCCGCAACATGCGACGCCAACCTTAATTAGCGACGAGCTTGTCTCGCACCTACACGGCTTGGCGACGTATCCAACCACTCGCGGCATGTCCTTGTTACGAGAAACAATCGCGCAATGGTTAATCAAACGCTTCGACTTAGCTACCCGTAGCATTCACCCGGACCGCAACATTCTACCCGTCAGCGGCACACGCGAGGCATTGTTCTCCTTCGCTCAGGCCGTGATTGACCCCAGCACCCAACCGCTGGTGGTGATGCCCAATCCGTTTTACCAGATTTATGAGGGTGCCGCCTTTTTAGCCGGCGCCCAGCCTTGGTTTTTGAATGCAACTGCAGACAATGACTTTGTGCCTGATTTTGAGCAAGTGCCGACCGATGTCTGGCGACGCTGCCAATTAATCTACATTTGCTCACCCGGCAACCCTACGGGCGCTGTGGTCGGTATTGCAGCGTTACAACGCCTAATTCAGCTCTCTGATGAATATGATTTTGTGATCGCAGCGGACGAATGTTACTCCGAGATTTACCCAGGCCAACATGCGCCAGTGGGTTTATTGCAGGCGGCATCAGCAATGGGGCGTGACGACTATGCGCGCTGCGTAGTCTTTCACAGTCTGTCAAAACGCTCCAACGTCCCCGGCTTACGCTCTGGATTTGTTGCGGGTGATGCCGCGATTTTGCAACAGTTTTTGCTTTACCGCACTTACCACGGTTGCGCCATGCCGCTGCCGACGCAATATGCCAGCATTAAAGCCTGGACAGATGAGCGCCACGTGCAAGAGAATCGCGATCTCTATCAGGAAAAATTTGCAGCGGTGGTACCCATATTGAGTTCCGTATTAAAAGTCGCGCAACCGCACGCCAGTTTTTATTTGTGGCCTAAAACACCCATCGACGACAGCGTCTTTGTTCGCGAGTTATATCGCCAACAACACGTGTTAGTACTGCCCGGCAGTTTCTTATCTCGCGCAGCGCATGGCATTAATCCGGGCAGCGGATATGTACGCATGGCGTTAGTGCCGCCGTTGCAAACGTGCATCGAGGCCGCGCACCGCATACGAGATTTTGTAAAAAATTTGTAGTTCGTTTGACTATACAGGTACTTTCAGCTGCGTTCGCCGCATTGGTGAACGCAAGCACTTAATTTTAACGGAGCCAATAAATACCCATGAACGATATCCAAGCTATCATCGAGTCGGCCTTTGAACGTCGCGCCGACATCACGCCGCGCAATGTCGACACACATATCAAAGAAGCTGTCACCGAAGCCATCGACTCACTGGATTGTGGTAAGCGGCGCGTGGCCGAAAAACGCGACGGCACTTGGGTGGTGAATGAATGGCTGAAAAAAGCTGTTTTATTATCGTTCCGCATCGAAGAAAACACCTTTATGAAAGGCGGCTTCACCAATTATTTCGACAAAGTGCCGGCCAAGTTCGCCGACTATAATTCGCGCAACTTCCACGATAGCGGCGTCCGCATTGTCCCGCCGGCCACCGCGCGACGCGGCTCCTATCTTGCTCCTGGCGTTATTCTGATGCCCTCCTACGTCAATATCGGCGCCTA
>JANPPH010000197.1:0-4570 GCA_031428395.1 Gammaproteobacteria bacterium | reverse complement strand
CCCAAGGTGCATCCGGCTATTTTCTGTATCGCATCCATGGCGCAAGTGGGCGCGGAGACATAAGCAAATACTTGCTTCATATTCTTCATTTCATCGCCCATCTCGCGCACCAAGGCTTTCGCCACACGATAACCCATGGCGATGTCTAAACAATAACATCCATGAAAATCGACTACTTCCTTAAATTCGGCTTGATTTACTGCAGTATTGGCTGTGCTCACAATATTTCCCCCGCTTTGACCCAATTAAAAATTGACCGCAAGTCCGATGGACACCGTGTCCTTGCTATAGCTTCCGAGCGACGCGCCCTGTTCATGCAAACGGCGTTCTTCAATATTAATGAGATTACCAGCTGTCGCCAAATTCGAGTTGTTACGCTGAAATGAATAGCTGGTGAATGCTCGTATACTATCATTGATTCGATAATTGAATGATAAGGTCAAGCTTGGCGAGAGATTGCGCCGCTTATCCCTGTAAACGGTATCGGGGAATTTGTAAAAATTCCCCGCAAAACTGGCGTTTAGGCTACCTGACAGATTTGTGGAAAGGAATTTGTTTACCCCTCCCGAAAAAGTGTGGCCATTAAAAGCGTAGTCGCCGCCTTCGTCATGCTTGTTCACATTATTTGCGTACGTATAGCTGTAATTGGTGGAGTAACCGTTCTCCAGGCTTTGATCGCCGCTCAACCGAAGTGAGTAATTGGTGGCATCAAAACGGGTCGCTTTAAGTAGCACTAGATACTGACCACCGGTATCGAGCGCAACGGTACGATCATCGCCCTCAGAGACCGAATCACTTACCGATAGGCGCAGACGATGCATGATACTTTTGTTATATCGCCGCGCACCCTCGACATAAAGACTGCGGGAGTGACTCATGTTTTGACTGTTCAACACACTCGATAAGCGATTGACGCTGTAACTAATAGTCACGTTGTTCTGCTGGGATTCACCAATGACGACGAAAGGATTGAACGTTAGGTTGAGAAAATCGGATTGACCGCGGTGATATATAACGTAAGTAGGACTAAATGCGGCACCGCTTCGGATCAAAGAACTGTATTTATAGCGGTAATTGAGCGTACCGGTTAAGTCCGAACGCAGCTCGGCGCTGGGATTGGCATCGCTAAGATTGGCATTGTTATCAAAGCTCGTGTTGTAACTCAAGCTCGAGCTAAAGCCATTGATCGCACGCTGTATGTTGGTAATCCGCTGTTCCGCGCTGGTGCGTATATTGCCGGGAGGTGAGGCTTGTTGCACTTGACGGTACTCATCTAATGCGTCCTCTTCACGACCTAGCTGCTCTAAGACTAAGGCATAGTTAAGGCGTGCTCCAACATGATTTGGTACGCGCTTAAGGACTTCTTGGTAGTTAAACACTGCCTTATCAAAAGCGCCGCTACGCGCCTTAATTAAGCCTAGATAGAAATACGCTGGGGCGCTTTCCGGGTTGCGCGCTAAAAGCGCCTCAAATGTGCTCGTTGCCGCGTCTTCTTTATTTTCCGTAAAGAGCTTTTGTCCCACAACCGTGAGATAAGGTTCCGTCAAACGATCATCATTAGCGGGGTCCGCATTTAAGCCGAAATAGGCGTTAAAGGCGTCCACCGCATGCGCATAGTCGCCCAAATCGGTGTAAATTTGCGCCAAAGCCAAGTGCGCGCGCGCGATACCAGGATCAAGCTTCACCACTGCTTCGAACTGTTGCTTTGCATCATTGAGTAAGCCTTGGCGGGTGTAAATAATACCCAAGTTAAAGTGCGCCTCGACGTTGCTAGGGTCGCTATTTAGTGCGCGCAAAAATTCATTTTTGGATGTCGCGGCCTGACGCAAATTTTCCATTTGTGGCCCCAATTTTTGCGCTAAGTCCGCCAAAATTTTTGCCGCCTGCTCACCCTGGAAAGTATTTTTGCCCTGCGCGATAACCGTCTCCAATTCGGAAATGGCGTCGATATAGTTGTTTTTTAACACGTACAAACTACCCAGCTTGGTGCGCGCGTCAATATTGTTCGGCACCACTTCCAGCACTAACTTAAGTGCCTTTTCTGCCAAATCATATTGACCCATCAAATGATAAATCACAGCCACTTGTGAATTGGCGAGTGGATTTTTTGGGTCTGTGTCTAAGGTCTTTTTTATCTCTTCTAAAGCGCCTTGCAAGTCGCCGAATTGTTGCAGCTGGTTCGCAGCGATCAAATTTAAACGAATTTGCGCTTCTTTAGCACGCTGACTACCCGGCGCAATTTCCATAACACGGCGCAGATGAAAAGTAGCCCGCTCGCTATCGCCCAAGCGTTCATAAATTCCTGCGACATTGAGATGAGCGGAGTCGTCAGTGGGCGTCATGCGCAATACGCGTTGATACACACGCTCAGAATCCGCAAGCCGATTAGCCATTGAATAAGCAAAGCCTAAATGCTGCAAGACACGTGGGTCATCGGGATACTCATCCACCAGCGCATTGAGCAACTGCAGTGCGCTATCAATGTCTCCACTTGTGACGTAATTTTTTACCAGGGCCAGGTCTAGTCTTTTTTCCGCGTCTTTGGCTTCGGGGCTATCGGATTTGAGCGCGATAACCTGGCGATATTGCTTGATCGCCTCATCCAGCAGGCGCGCCTGTTCGTAAAAACCTGCCAACGACATGCGTAGGGAGACGTTAGTCGGCGCCAAGTCCACGCTCTTGTTAAAATATTCAAATGCTTTGGCTACTTCGTTGCGCTGCCAATGAATAGAGCCTAGACGATAATGTGCTTCAACGTGATTGGGTTCAATTTTCAATACTTCTTCAAAACGTTGGTACGCCTCGTCCAAATTGCCCTTTTCCAGCAAGGCGCGGCCTTGGCTCATCAATTCGGTAATGTGCGGCGAGGGTGCAACTTGGGCCAAAGCCTGATTAGGCGCGAAGCTCGCAAGCGCTAGCGCAACAGTAATTAGCAAGTATCGCAACGTCACCATGACTGTGTGTCGAACCTGTTTCGCATCAGAAATATACATTGAGCCTAAACGCCGCTTTCCAGCCCTGAAATGACAACTTCATTTCGCTCGTGGGCGGCAAATTGGATTGGGACCAATTCACGGATGGCTGCGTATCTTCGCGAACATAACGAAGGTCGTTATTGGAGTCAGGTAAGGCTGGATAAAATAGCGTCATGCCATCACCCAGCTGCGCGTCGTTATCTATAAAATATGGCCGCAAGGTGAACATTCTTGGTTGAAACGAGTAACCCGACTCGAACCCTAGCGACAGATTTTTTTTCAAAAAATATTCGCCACCCAGGCCAAAGTGCAGCAGCATCACGCCCGTCGCTTGTGAGTCCAAAATAAATATGCGTTTGATGTCAACAAAGTTGGTTTCAGGGTCATCGGTACGCTGATCGGCGAACGAAAAAACGAGACTTTCACGATAATCGATATCAAAAAGTTCATTGAGAGAAAAACGGGTATAGAGCGTGTATTTCTTGGGCAGAGCAAAGACGTTATAGCGCCAGCCAAAGTAGAACTCATTATAAGATATAGTAGCGCGCCGGTCGAAAATGGCGTCGCGCAGACGGCCTTGTAGTGGTACCCGCATGGGTATTTTGTCTGCTACCGTGTAGCCCTCCCAAGACGAGGCCCCAAAAATAAAGCTATGCTTTTCGTTTTGTATCCACTGAAATTCCAAACCGGCATTTGACGAGGGCCCGATTTCGGGCAAATTACTTGGACCACCAAAGGCGACGGTAACAGCCTCTCCCGTACTACTGTCCGGCCCTGGCGTCTCACCCTCGACTAACTCGGGACGCGCTTCGCCCACTCCAAGAATTGGCGAGTTAAATTCACCTTTGTTCAACGCTTCGAGCTTCGGCGCATGAATGCCTAATACGGGAGAAACGCTCCAACGCACAACGTCCTGCGCATTGACGCCTGGGGCAAACCACAGGATTGCGAAAACAATCCTTAACGATGAGCTGCGAGCTTTATGCAACACGGGCACGCTTTTCCATTAAGGCCTGCGGCTTGATAAACGACAGCACCAAGGGTAATAACACGAGCGCCGACAGGCAACTAATGACCATATAGGCAACGACGAAATATCCCAATTTTACATGCGGAGGGAACATCGAAAAAAACAAAACAGCAAAGCCCACAGTAACGACCGTAGCATTAAAAACGATCGTTTTACCCACGCCACGCATCGTTGACGCAGCAGCGATAGCGGTATCGTTGTTGAGACTCAACTCGTGTCGATAGCGGAATAGATAGTGGACTGCATAATCGACACCCACACCAATCGCCACACCCGCAGCCAAGGTTGTAGAGACATCTATCGGCAAGCCGGCGAAACCGGCGAAACCGGCAATCACCAACGTGGTGAACGATACGGGTATTACTACAATCAAACCCGCTAACCAGGAACGAAACACCAGTGCTGCTAAGAGAAAAATCGTGAGTTTGGCGAACACCACCGAGGATAATTGGCTACTAATCAGTAGATCTGCCCAGACGTAGGAATTATTTGCTGAGCCTGCCAAATTGACCTTTATGCCTAAGTGGCCGAACTCTTTTTCCGCCAGCACTTTTACTTCATCAAT
>JANPPH010000196.1:0-5300 GCA_031428395.1 Gammaproteobacteria bacterium | reverse complement strand
CGCTGGAACATGGAGACCGACATTCCATGGGCGAAATTTGATCCCACCCTGATCACTGACGAGCAGGCCATGACGATTAAAATGAACGCCATCACCGAGTGGGCTGCACTACCGGCCACCGAAATGTTTTTGCGCGATTTCGTGCACGACAGCGATTTTTCCGCGTTCATGTCGATCTGGTTTTACGAAGAACAGAAGCACGCATTGGTGCTGATGGATTATCTGCGCCGCTTCAAACCCGAATTTGCACCCACCGAAGATGAGCTGCACGCAGTGCGTTTCCCGTTTGATCCTGCACCCCCTATGGAAACCTTGATGCTGCATTTCTGTGGCGAAGTACGCCTCACGCAATGGTACAAATGCGCCTCGGAATGGCACACCGAGCCAGTCATCAAATTTATCTACGAAACCTTGTCACGTGACGAAGGACGCCATGGCGGTGCCTACCTGCAGTACATGAAGCGTGCATTGGCCAGGGATCGCGCGCCGGTAGCCGCAGCGTTTGCAAAAATCGGGTTCCTGATGGCGTCCAGCAAGCGCTCGGACAAAGCGCTCCATCCCACCAATCTCCACGTCAACGAAACGCTCTTTCCCAACGATACGGTTCAATCACGCCTGCCTAACCCGGAGTGGATGGAGCACTGGCTGGATCAGCAAATTCGATTTGATGATTTTTGGGAAAATAAAGTGGTAGGCGGCATCCTTCGCAATCTGTCGAACTTGCTTGGACAAACTTTTGAGTCGGTCAGGGATTTAAATAAATACCGCAAACTGATGCTCGCGACGCCAAATTAGGCGAAAAGACATATCTATTTTCAGGTTTTGAGTTTGCGCGTGTACGGGGTCATCACTATCCAACTGCCCATGTAAATGCGGCGTCCTGCGCTTGAATAGGAAATGCTGAGTAGTGTGCTACATGTGCGACCGATAGAGTAAGACACATAATGCAAACCGGAGTAGACCCATAGTGAAAATTTTATTAACAGGTGGTGCCGGTTACATCGGGTCGCACACAGCGGTGGAATGCTTGAACGCCGGTAACGAAGTGGTGGTGTTCGACAATCTGTCGAACAGCAGTCGGGTATCACTGGATCGGGTGACGCAGATTACCGGTAAATCCTGTACCTTTATTGAAGGGGATATTCGGGACCGCGAGGCATTGCGTCAGCTGTTTGCTCAACATGCGATTGATTCTGTCATCCACTTTGCGGGGCTCAAAGCCGTTGGGGAGTCGGTGGAAAAGCCCTTGCTGTACTACGACAATAATATTGTTGGGAGTATTGCGTTATTTCAAGCCATGGCCGAGGCGGGCGTGAAATCAATCGTGTTTTCGTCGTCCGCAACGGTATACGGCGACCCGGCTTCTGTGCCCATTACCGAAGACTTCCCGTTGTCCGCCACTAATCCTTATGGCCGATCCAAGTTCTTTATCGAGGAAATGTTGCGTGATATTGCGCGCGGCGATGACGCCTGGTCTATTAGTTTATTACGCTACTTTAATCCGGTGGGCGCACATGAATCGGGATTGATTGGGGAAGACCCCAAAGGCATTCCTAATAATCTGATGCCTTATATTGCTCAGGTTGCCAGCGGCAAGCGTGATTGCTTAAACATATTCGGCGGCGATTACCCCACCCCGGATGGCACGGGCGTACGTGACTATATACATGTCGTCGATCTCGCTCGGGGACATGTTGCGGCCTTGGACTATATGCAGCAAAGAAGCAAAGGTTTGAGTACATGGAATCTGGGGACAGGCCAAGGATATAGTGTGCTGGAAATGGTGCGTGCATTTGAGGCCGCCAGCGGCAAAACAATTGCTTATCAAATCGTAGGTCGCAGACAGGGAGATATATCCCAGTGCTGGGCTGACGCTACTCGTGCCGAAAGGGATTTCCACTGGCGCGCTCAACTGGACTTGACGCGTATGTGTGTCGACACTTGGCGCTGGCAGCAACAAAACCCTGAGGGTTATGGATTTGACCAATAGGTCACATTTGTCCTACAAAGCTTTGAGCAGGGTGCTTATATTGTGCATTGAACCTTAAGGATAAATTCCTTACAACGTGTGGAACATAATGCGTCTGTGGATTTATCAACCCAAGGAGAAACGAATGAAAGCCCTAACGAAAATAACTTCTGTAATTGCTGTATCAACAATGGTATTGCTGGGCGCCGGTTGCGACCGCAAGGAAGGCGATACCACTGCAGGGGAAAAAGTCGACAACGCGATAGCTACCACCAAGCAAGAGACCAATGATGCAGCCAATAACACTGCTAACGCGGTAGATAACGCCGGAAATGCCACGGCTAACGCCGGTCAAGCCATTGATGATGCCGCGATTACGACAGCGCTCAAAGGTAAATATGTGATTGATTCCGACCTCAAGGCCATTGATATCAATGTGGATACGATGAATGGAGTCGTCACGTTGACGGGTGCTGCACCGAGCCCTGCCGCTGTCGAAAAAGCGACCACGGTTGCCAGGACAGTAGATGGTGTTAAAGATGTAAAAAATCAGCTGACAGTTAAAGCGAATTAAATTCTGCGTTGGCCCGCATTAGCGGCCAACCTCACTCACTTTAAAAAGGATATATCATGCTTCAATATGCTATCGTATTCTTCATCATTGCGCTGATTGCCGCCGTATTTGGTTTCACCGGGATTGCAGCTGGGGCGGCGGGTATTGCCAAGATCCTGTTTGTCGTATTTCTGGTGATGGCGGTTGTGGCTTTCGTCATGAATAAAACGCGTACTTAATGTTCAGAGGATCGTAAGATCCTCTTTTTTAGTTCTCTTTTAGGGCGGCCCTATCCATGTTGCAAGTCGCTATTGTTGATGATCACAAAATTGTACGAGCTGGTTTTCAGGAATTACTGAGTGACGATGTAGGCATACAGATTTGTTTTGAAGCATCTTCAGGTGAAGAGGCTTTAACCAAATTACGCACGATTCCCTGCGACGTACTGTTGTTGGATATATCTTTACCAGGCAAAAGCGGCATCGATGTATTGCGTACGGTTTGCCAGCGACACCCTGAAGTGAAGGTACTGATGTTGAGTGGCTTTCCGGAAGAAAGCTACGCATTGGCCGTCATACGAAATGGGGCCAGTGGTTATCTTTCCAAGGATTGCGACCAGCAAGAGCTACTGAAGGCCATCCATATCGTCGGTACCGGGCGCCGTTATGCTTCAGCTAAAACCTCAGAACTCCTCGCGGACGAAATGAGCGGCAATCGCACATCGAAACCCCATGAGTCTTTGTCAGACCGTGAATTACAGGTATTTTTAAGACTTGCCAAAGGTGAGTCAGTATCTGAAATTGCCAAGAATTTAAATTTGAGCGTCAAAACCATTAGTACATATCGTTCACGATTGAGTGAAAAGCTTGATGTGACGAGTAATGCAGGTATGGCAACTTATGCATTACGCAATGGTTTGATTGCAGAATAACTTTTCTTCACTCCTGGGCACTGCCATGGCTGAGTCCAGCATTTCCAAGATGCAAATCCTGCTGATTGAAGACTCACCTTTACTTCGCAGGCTTTTGACAGAAACCCTGAATGAAATCGAAGGGGTGGAGATTTGTGGCTTTGCCGAGACCGAAAACGAGGCGTTGGATCAACTGGAGCATAAAGCCATTGATCTGGCTATTGTCGATATCGAGCTGGCGCAGGGAAGTGGGGTAGGTGTGCTCCGCGCTTTACAGCAGTTTCCTGAGCGGTATGGATTCCCCAAGAAAGTAGTGTTTACCAATTATTCGCATTCCGCCATGCGTCAACGTTGCCAGGAACTCGATATTGATGCATTTTTCGATAAATCTCTCGAAATGGATGACTTGGTAGCCTATATCCATAATGGTTTACCTGGCTGATCAAATTCTCGGCAAACCGCTTTGACGGCGATCAGGAATCACACGATTTTGCAGCGCGCCAGGGGCTGGGATAGGGACTTCGACGGTGATCAGCACCCCTTTACCCGGACTCGTGTTGATTTCAATTTTTCCCTTCAGCATTTGTACCCGATGTTTCATACCAGCCAAACCGTGGCGAGCAATGGTGGGTGAGGATTGATCAAACCCTTTCCCGTTATCGTATAAATTTAAAATCAGCGTCTCATCGTCCTCAAACAACTCTAATTTCATTTCTGATGCCTCGGAATATTTCCGGGTATTGGTAAAGGCCTCCTGAACGATTCTAAAAATAGCCAGCGCCATCGGTTCAGGAATATTGATTTCTGTGGCGGGTAACTCAACCTTTACAACAATATCTGTAGAGTTGGAAAACTCATCGGCGAGATTACTCAATGCAGTTAATAAGCCCAGATCATGCAGCATCGCTGGACGGAGATTGTTGATCAGGTTGCGTTTCAAACCGATCACGCTGTTCAGATTTTGCTGCAACCGTGCCATACGGTCACGAACGGCCGGGTCGAGTTCGGCAGGCAGCTTGCGTTCAATCCAGCTTGCATCATGTTTGGCCGCAGTCATCAAAGCACCCAGTTCATCATGCAACTCACGCGCTAAATTAGCCTTTTCGGATTCACGCGCATTGGACAGATAGCCCGCCAATGCCACCAGCTCTTCCGTCCGGGTTTGTACCTTCATTTCCAGAGCATAATTTTTTTCCAGCAGGATCTGATCGAATTCGTTGCGTAAACGTTGTTGGCGTTGGGTGGCAATAAACCAGACGATCAATAATGTAATGGTCGATATGCCCAGGAAATAAACCACCCCCTCCATAATATTGAGTCCGCGAAGCGAGTTGGCCATGGCCCTTTCATGATGTGCAACCAATAGTTTGCGTAAGGCCAGGCGATCTTGACGTATGTCTTTCATAACCGTTTTGCCGGCATACATCAACGCGGTCGCTTCCTCGAAGTTCTGCCCGCGTGCTGCCTCTAAAGTCATACCCAGATCGGTCATTCTTTTTTGAATGAGCATGCCTAACCTGTCGAGCAAAATCCGCTCATTGGGTTGATATTGTGCATAGCTTTGTTGGATGTTTTGGAGATCCTGCTTCAGCAAAGGCAAGCTGCTGGTATAGGGTGCTAGAAAATCTTCATCCCGCGTGACGAGATAGCCGAGCACACCAGCTTCCGCATCGACAATGTGTTCTTTCAGCAAATCAAGATTATCAATTCGAACATTATTGGCATTGGTGGGATAAATTGAGTTCTCGCCAATATTAATGTTCACGTAACTCGCTACCAGCAAACCCATGATGGTCGCAAAGCCCAAAGCCAACATGATCTGTGGCGTGGTTAGCACAATCTTTTTTGTTATCGGTACTGGTTTTTCA
>JANPPH010000195.1:0-10702 GCA_031428395.1 Gammaproteobacteria bacterium | reverse complement strand
ATCGCGGCCGCGTGATGGAGAAGATGCAGGCCAATTCCTTGTCAGACCTGATGCGAATTGGTTTGATGTCAGGCCTTTTTTAGAACGCGCATGGAATTTGCAAGGGAAACGTGAAATCCAGAAGGCTGGCTGGCAAAGGAGGCTAGATGGAGCAACGTTGGACTGAGCGAATTCCGATGGCGGTGGATGTTATGGTGAATTACCCATCGCTCGGTTTGGTGCGGGGTAAGAGCAAAGATATCGGTCTCGACGGGATGTTTGTCGAAACGGGGGCTATTGCGCTGGCTGCAGATACCCCGTTATCGGTTACTTTTGTCTTGCCTCAGGACAAAAGTAACCAGCAGTATGAGCTTCGCGCCCAAGTCGTGTACTCATGCAGTCGTGGGGCAGCCTTGGTGTTTCGGGGTTTAGATGTTTCCGTCATCAGCCAACTGCGCAAATCCCTATATAGTTATTGATAGTTATTGAGGGCAGCCCAAAAAATCGCTGATTCGTTGTTCGCGAAAGCGGTAACCCAGTAACGACTCCTCCACACCATTTCACAGGAAATATATTTGGGCATGTCGCTCCCGCAAACTTGCCCTAAACCCAGATTTTCCATTAGCACTCTACTGCGGCCGCACAACGCACTGAAACTGCGCGAGAAAAGAAGAAAAACAGTCTGTCACCGTAGAGTGACTACGCCTCCGACTGTTTTTCTTCTTTTCTCGCCCCTCTTCAGCACCTTGCGCACCCTCGCTACGAGGCTAATGGAAAATCTGGGCTAAATTGGGTCGTTGAGCACTTTTTTAGTGCATTTTTAGTTCTCATTTTTCTATTCTCGGTATCTCCTGGTTAATTTTTTCCATCCCATTCATCTGTTTATTGGATTTGGTGCGATTCTTGCCCATGCATGCACCATTTCCTAGCGTTAATTTCCATGAGGTGGGTTTATGGACTCCCTAAAAGCGGGTAGTGACGTTGTTTTTCTCCTTTTGGGCGCTGTTATGGTGCTGGCGATGCACTGTGGCTTTGCTTTTTTGGAGCTCGGCACAGTTCGCAAGAAGAATCAGGTTAACGCCTTAGTTAAAATAATCGCCGATTTCGCCGTATCCACCATCGCATACTTTTTTATCGGCTACAGCATTGCCTATGGCATAGACTTTTTCCAAAGCGCGCAGACGCTGACGGAAAAGAATGGTTATGCCTTAGTAAAGTTCTTCTTCCTTCTAACTTTCGCCGCAGCCATTCCCGCCATTGTCTCAGGCGGAATCGCAGAACGCGCGCGTTTTTATCCACAGTTATTTGCCACCTTTTTTATTGTCGCGCTGATATATCCTTTCTTTGAAGGTATCACCTGGAATGGCAACTTAGGCATCCAAGGTTGGCTAAAGAGCCAATTTGGCTTCGCCTTCCATGATTTCGCCGGATCAGTCGTGGTGCATGCCGTAGGCGGGTGGGTGGCGCTTGCGGCAGTTCTATTATTGGGGGCACGTCAGGGACGCTACTCCCCCAGCGGCACACTATCCGCCCATCCCCCTTCGAGCATCCCGTTTTTGGCGTTAGGCGCTTGGATACTGACGGTCGGTTGGTTTGGCTTCAATGTTATGTCGGCGCAAAGCGTCGAAGCGGTCAGCGGCTTAGTGGCGATAAACTCCTTGTTGGCGATGGTAGGCGGCATTCTGGCAGCCTTGGTGATAGGCAAAAACGACCCTGGCTTCGTACACAATGGCCCGCTCGCCGGCCTGGTTGCAGTCTGTGCTGGCTCCGACATCATGCACCCACTGGGGGCGTTAGTAACCGGTGTTGTCGCGGGCGCCTTGTTTGTCTGGAGCTTCGCGCTAACCCAAAACAAATGGAAAATTGATGACGTTTTGGGTGTCTGGCCCCTTCACGGACTATGTGGAGCCTGGGGCGGTTTAGCGGCTGGGATCTTTGGCAGTCAAGCCCTCGGCGGTCTCGGCGGGGTTAGCTTTGCCTCCCAAGCCATTGGCACCGGCCTTGGCATCCTCGTCGCTCTAGTCGGAGGTTTCGCCGTCTATGGGGCGCTGAAGAAAGTCATGGGTCTACGCCTAAGCAAAGAGGATGAATACAACGGCGCCGATCTCAGCATTCACAAGATCAGCGCTGAGCCGCCTTATGGAAATTAGGGATTTCTTGATTCTAGATATTTTTCCTCGTAAGAGGTAAGATCGTGCTCTTTTCCCAAAAAATCATACATTAATGGCACGCAAGCTTTACATCAAAACCTTTGGTTGTCAGATGAACGAATACGATTCGTCGAAGATGGCGGATGTGTTGGCGCAGTCGCATGGTCTAGTGACCACAGAGATCGCCGAAGAAGCCGACGTGCTTTTGCTAAATACTTGTTCTATAAGGGAAAGGGCCCAGGAAAAGGTCTTTTCTCTGCTAGGTATGTGGCGCGAGATGAAGCTTGCAAAACCCTCCATGGTGATCGGCGTAGGCGGTTGTGTCGCGAGCCAGGAGGGTGACAATATTCGTAGACGCGCGCCGTATGTGGATTTGGTATTTGGCCCGCAAACGTTGCATCGTTTGCCTGAAATGCTAAAAAGCGTTGAGTTAGAACGTCGGCCCGTCATGGATATCTCCTTCCCCGAGATTGAAAAATTTGACCACTTACCGGCACCGCGTGCCGAAGGTCCAAGTGCTTTTGTTTCCATCATGGAAGGCTGCAGCAAATATTGCAGTTTCTGTGTCGTGCCTTACACGCGCGGTGAAGAAGTCAGCCGCCCCTTTGACGATGTGCTACGGGAAATCAGCGCCTTGATGAGCCAGGGCGTGCGTGAGGTGACACTTCTTGGGCAGAACGTGAATGCTTATCGCGGCGCCATGAGTGACGGCGATGAGGCCGATCTTGCCTTGCTGATTCGTTATCTAGCGGCCGCGGGATTAGAGCGTATTCGCTTTACGACGTCGCACCCGGTGGAGTTTTCGGATAGTTTGATTGAGGCGTATGCCGACGTGCCTCAACTGGTCGATCACTTGCACCTGCCAGTGCAAAGCGGCTCAGATCGCATTTTGAATTTAATGAAGCGCGGACATGTGATCGCCGAATATAAAGACAAGATCCGCCGTCTCCGCGCAGTGCGTCCGAATATCAGCCTTAGCTCCGATTTTATAATAGGTTTTCCCAGCGAAACCGATGCCGATTTTGATGCCACCATGGCTTTGATCGAAGAAATCGGTTTCGACCAGTCGTTTAGTTTCATCTATAGCCCTCGACCCGGCACACCCGCAGCCATTCTCCACGACGGCGTTGCCGTTGAAATAAAAAAGGAACGTTTGGCCCGGGTGCAGGATCGTATTACTAAGATGGCCATCGCAATCAGCCGCAATATGTTAGGCACGAGTCAACGTATTTTAGTGGAAGGGCCCTCGCGTAAACATGCAAACCAAATGTGTGGACGTACTGAAAATAATCGTATAGTTAATTTTGATGGTGATAAATCATTGATTGGGCAGTTTGTTTTTGTGGAGATCACAGAGTTGATGACCAATTCGCTGCGTGGTCGACTCGCGCCAGCCATTGATCTAGAGCGGCCTATGGCAAGTGAAAAAGCGATCCTCGGTCTTGCCCATTTTACGCCGCAGGGTAGCGGGGCGGACTTAATTTGATGCAAACTAGCTATAGTTGTAATAGAGTAAGTTCAGTGGCCCCACCCATTCGTAGCGCGTACTCGGATTGAATAGCACACTAGAATCCTGCGATTTCGTTCTTGATTCCGCTGATAATCAGCGACTTGCCAACGTGCGTGGCCAATTTGACGAGCACTTAAAACAAGTAGAGCGGCGGCTCGGTGTCGAAATTAATAGCCGTGGCAATGCTTTCCAAGTCATCGGCGATACCACCGCCGCGCAAGCAGCAGAAAAAGTCATAAAAGGGCTGTACGCGGAAGCGGAAAAGACCTCTCTGACGCCTGACCGGGTGCATCTTTTTTTGCAAGAAGCTGGCCTAGAAGCTTTGCTCGGTGAGGCTAAGATCACGCCGCAAGACGTTTTGATCCGAACCCGTTACGGCATGGTTAAGGCGCGAGGTTATAATCAGCAGCGTTACCTCGCTAATATTCTCACTCACGACATCAATTTTGGCATTGGCCCCGCCGGTACGGGTAAAACCTATTTGGCTGTGGCTTGCGCAGTTGAAGCGCTGGAACGAGAAAAGGTACGCCGCTTAATTTTGGCCCGCCCCGCCGTTGAAGCGGGTGAACGCTTAGGATTTTTGCCGGGCGATTTGGCGCAAAAAATAGATCCCTATCTGCGTCCGCTCTACGATGCCCTTTACGAAATGCTTGGATTTGAACGCGTTGCTAAGTTGGTTGAGCGGAATGTTATCGAAATTGCGCCGCTCGCGTACATGCGCGGTAGGACGCTGAACGAATCTTTTATTATTCTCGATGAAGCGCAAAATACCACCGTAGAACAAATGAAAATGTTTTTGACGCGCATTGGATTTGGGTCGACAGTGGTCGTAACAGGGGACGTTACGCAGGTTGACTTACCGCGCGACAAACCGTCGGGCCTACGCCATGTCATCGACGTGCTAAAAGATGTGAAAGGCTTGAGTTTTACCTTTTTCCAATCCAAAGATGTCGTCCGACACCCGTTAGTGCAGCGCATTGTCGAAGCCTATGAGCTCACTGAGAGCCTGCAAGAAGCACATGCCGCGAAAGCCCCAAGGAAGCAGCGTGAGCATCGAGATTGAAGTGCAATACGCGGTGGATGACACTGAAATTGACGGTGCCACCTTGCCCGACGAATCTGATTTCACCCTTTGGATTAACACCGCGCTCGCCGGTCGCTGCAGCGCAGCGCAGCTTACTGTGCGTATAGTAGGCGCGGCAGAAAGTGCAAATTTGAATGAAACGTATCGGCAGAAGCTAGGGCCGACGAACGTGCTGTCGTTTGACTATGATTGCCCGGAAGACCTAGGTTTGCCGTTGATGGGTGATCTGGTTGTTTGTGCCCCTGTGGTTTTTAGAGAGGCCAAAGAACAACACAAAACCGATTCGGCGCATTGGGCGCATATGGTCGTGCACGGCTCGCTGCATTTGTTGGGGTTTGACCATATCGACGACAATGAGGCGAGTGAAATGGAGGCGTTGGAAACCGATTTATTGACCCGCTTGGGTTGCCCGGATCCCTTCGCCATTGAAAAAGTTGCTTAAGGGCACCTCTATAAATTCGCTAAAGCCGCGCTGGCGGCGTTGCCCTTATATATTTGGGCGTCCTCAAAATGCTCATTTACTTCGTGTAAACTGTGCTGTGCAGGGATGCACAAATGCCGCAGGCGCAGGATGCGCAGGAGCGGCCGCTTTTTCGGCCGCCCATCATAAAGGGGGCCTTGCCAGCGCAGCTTGATCGAATTTATAGAGGTACCCTTAAAAACTAGAAACAGTTTAACTATTAATTTAATCATGAGAAAAATGATAACCGAGATGAGGATATGAACGGAGATCGACCTAGTAATGGGTCTACCCCTCGGACTTGGCTAGAGCGGATTAGCCACGCATTTTTAGGGGAACCCCAAGACCGTGATGAGTTGTTGGCTCTGTTGCGAGATGCAGAGCAGCGCAAATTATTGGACTCGGAGGCGCTCACGATGATCGAGCGTGTGCTCCAAGTGTCGGAGCTACAGGTCCGCGATATCATGATTTCGCGCGCCCAGATGGTTGTGGTTGAGCGCGATGCGTCGTGGGAGGTAACATTAGGGGTCATTACGGAATCCGGTCACTCGCGTTTCCCTGTGGTGGGCGAAAGTAGCGATGAGATAGTCGGTATTTTGCTCGCCAAAGATTTACTTCCCTCGGTGGGTGCTAGCGATGAAAAGACCTTTAATGTCGCTGATATTCTTCGTTCTGCTGTGTTTATTCCAGAAAGTAAACGTCTGAACGTATTGTTGCGCGAGTTTCGCTCCAGCCGTAATCATATGGCTATTGTTGTTGATGAATACGGCGGTGTAGCAGGCTTGGTGACGATCGAAGATGTGCTAGAACAGATAGTAGGCGAAATAGCCGACGAGCATGACATTGACGATGATATTTTCATCAAGCGCCATGCCGAAAATCATTACATGCTAAAGGCGTTAACGCCCATCGAAGAATTTAATGAATTCTTTGGCGCTAATTTTAGCGACGAAGAGTTCGATACCATTGGTGGACTCGTCATGCAAGCTTTTGGCCACCTTCCCAAGCCGGGTGAAGCGGTTGATATTGGGCATTTCACCTTCCGCATTTTGCATTCCGACAGTCGTCGTATTCACTTGTTACAAATGACGATAAATGCGTCGGAAAGTAGTTTATCCTCTGTTGCATCCGATTAAATAAGATCCACACACTAGACTTTTTTTCTCATGCTTGATTTGGCGATCCCCTATAACCCGCAGCGGGTATCCCGCGCACGCTGGCTACTGGCCGCAGCCGTGTTGATGGCTGGCGCGATGTTGCCGCTGGCTTTTGCGCCTTATGGTTGGTCATGGATCGCCATTGCCTCCCCACTGATATTATTTTTAGTCTGGCTTAAGGCCACGCCTGGTCAGTCTTTCACCTATGGCTGGATCTACGGCTTGGGGATGTTTGGCGTTGGCGTGTCCTGGGTGTTTGTCAGCATCCATGATTTCGGCGGTGTGCCTTTGGCAATGTCGATTTTTCTTACCGGCCTGTTTATCGTCTTTCTTGCCCTCTTTCCGGCGCTGCTTGGGTATCTGATTAATCGGTTCTTTTCCGGTTCTTCCCGCGAGACTAAGCTTCTCTTAATTATGCCCGCAGCTTGGGTGCTGGCGGAATGGGTTCGCGGATGGTTTTTAACTGGATTTCCGTGGCTGTTATTAGGCTACAGTCAAATTGACCAACCTTTGGGTGGCTTTGCGCCATTGCTAGGCGTCTACGGTATTTCCTGGGCAGTAGTATTAACAAGTGGCTTATTGCTGGTCGTGACGCTTGATCCGCGAGGGATTCGTCGTTTCGCGTATAGCGCTGCCCTAGTGCTGTTGTGGGGGGGTGCTTTTGCCTTAAATCACTACACCTGGACGCAACCTTCCGGCAAACCGCTAAAAGTCAGTTTAATCCAGGGTAATATTGCGCAAGACATGAAGTGGGACGCGGACATGCGTGATCCCACCATCGATCTTTATTCCACACTCACTCGCGCCCACTGGGACAGCGATCTCATTGTTTGGCCGGAGTCTGCCCTGCCGGACTTTTATCATGAGGTCGAGGGCTATCTTGAAGAGCTGGCTCGCGAAGCGAAGGCGAATAATTCACATTTGTTGATAGGTGTTCTTTATATGGACGCTAAAACAACGAATTACTATAACAGTGTGGTTAGCCTCGGTGGCGCGCGGCCGGAGTTTTATCACAAACAACATTTGGTGCCATTTACTGAATATCTGCCGCTACAGAATGTCTTTGGGCCTATAGTGAAATTCATGGATGTGCCGATGTCCGATTTCAGCAAGGGCGCCAGTGATCAAGCTCCGTTAGCGGTTGCGGGACAAAAAGTGGGTATAGACATTTGTTACGAAGACGCTTTTGGCGAAGAATTAATTCGTTCCCTGCCCGCAGCAACATTTTTGGTTAACGTCAGCAATGATGCGTGGTTCGGTGAGTCTATTGCCCCCGCGCAGCATTTGCAGATCGCCCGTATGCGCGCAAAAGAAACAGGGCGGCCGTTGCTTCGTGGCACGAATACCGGCATCACAGCGATTATCGCAGCGGACGGCACAGAGTTGGCGCGCGTGCCGCAATTTGAAGTGCAAGTGCTTACCGGGACGATTCAACCAATGCAGGGCAGTACGCTATACGCCATGTTGGGCAACGTGTTAGTGGTGACTGGATTGTTTGCGATACTCGGACTGGTAGTGTGGATGCGATATTTAGTCAGGTTTCGAACTGCAAGAGGAGTTGCTGAAAGTAGCTAAAAAAGACCAGGTAGAGATTCGGGCGAAGTTTTAGGGGTAAGCTGAATCTTCTCAGTCTGCTAAAGTATTCTGCAGCACATCGCTGTGCTGCAGAATAAATCCACTATTTACTTCGGTCAGTCCCAATTTATAGGTGCAGACAAAAAACAACGATAACGCGTACTCAGTTCAAAAAAACGGAGCTATTGTTAATTGGCTAATGCTCGGTCCAATGTATAGCTCTGAGTTTGGCCCGCTTGTAATGTCACATAACGTTGTCTTTGACCGCCGTAAAGTGAGCCACCGCCAATGCCTGTTGTCCAAACCTTCACGGTCTTGTCGCTTCTCATGGTAATGCTGTTGGTGTCCAAATTCCAGTTGCCGGTAATAACGGCACTTCGTGCCGCTATGCGGTCTTTGGTGTAAACACCAATGGTGGAGTAGGGCAAGGAATAGAACGGCAATTTCATGTTTCGCTCATAACGCGCAAGGACGGCGTTGATCCAATCGAAGAGCACTGTGCTGCCGGCATTATCGTAGTTGTTCAAATTGGCCTGATGCATAAAGTAAGGCCACATCCGGTACTCGAAAATTTGGCGCATGGCCAATTCAGCTTCGGCGGCGAGTATTTCACTGTAGTTGCGCGGCGTGCAAATCGCGCCGGGCACTGAGCAAGGATCAGTAAACCGCTCGTTAAAAATATAGTTATATTCGTCAACCCAAGCCTTGGGTTCCGCCACGTTATAAAACACAGCGGTGGGTCGGCGCGGCAGCATCACTATCGGATAGCCCGGCGCATATTGCTCGATATTTTCGTTGGGTTGTGAGGAATCAGATGCAAGATACCCAACCCCAGAATCACGTGCTGCATCAAAAAAGAGTGTATTTACGCCTTCAGGGAAACTAAATAGCAGGTTGCGCAGACCGGAATGTTTGCCCGTTACGAGGGTTGGGATGTTGGCAAGCATTCCAGGTAGTCCCAATTGCAGCCACACCGCCCGATTGTCTGCGATTTCGGACGAAGCCTGACCATACGTGGCATCGGTCATATCTAAGTGACTAAAGGTATGATTAATGAAGCGGAACTTCGACTTATTGGCAACGATACCCTGAGTAAGCGGATCTAAAGAGTTAGCCCCCATGCCATTAAACGCAAAATCCAAGGTGAAGTTTCTCGCGGTTGGATGTGCCTGACGCAACTTAGTTTGAGCACTTAATGCATTCGTTACGTCTGCGCTGGTCATGCGGAAGGTATTAACAGGATCGTCCGTATTTAACTGTGAATTCCACAGCGAACTTTCGACGAACAGGTCATCGATGTGCGTGGTGAAATGAACTTGCCTAGCACCCAGAAAAACTCCTTTTGCAGAGAAGTTCACGAACTCGTAAGCGAGCAGTTGCGAATGAAGTAAGTACGGGGCGTTGACGATCGAAGAATAGAGCACTTCGCGGCCGTCTGGATACTTCAGTGATGCGACGAGGATTTGGTTGGCGTCGCCGCCCACCGTGAGCAACGGTGTTACAACGGGACCGGTGGTGCTTAATGTGGGCTTCGTTATCAAGGCAAAATCATTTACAACCAGTGGATTTGCGGTGTTTACATATTCAAAAAATTCGGTACCGCCTGCAGGGGCCATCCAGCGTGCTTGGACGGGGCTGGCTCTCGAGACGAAATTCACATATTGAAGGCCGTAGTCTAAATCCAAGCTAGCGTTGACGGATGGCCAGCCTGATATGACCGATTCGCGTATACCGAAGTCTCTTTCGTACTGATGAAGCGTCTGCCATTCGGTCAAGTCGAATCCAGAGCCGCTTTGGCCGTTACCGGTATCACTGACGTACAGCTCGCTGCTGGTCAATATTACGCCGCTATAGTTGCCGTGGCTGGCGTTGAAGAGTCGTTGCGCGGTGAGAGTTTCCGTGCGGGAGTTGAGAACTTCGTAAGCGACGCCAGCGTTATTGAGTACATCGTCGATAAGATCTAAGGCCAAATCTTGGCTCGCTGTCCCCGTCGATATGACCAATATTTTGAGATTAACATCCTTCGCAAAGGCAGGTGACCCTAAGGCGAACAAGCAAGTTGCTAAGCAAAAACTGAAAAGAAGCTGCCGACAGTTACGTGAGTTACGCCGCGTCAACGAATAACATTGCATAGTAGTACTCCTTATTTTAGATTTAGTGGGCTTGTGAAAGAATGCTGCGAGGCGCGACAAAGGATTGATAGTAGGCCAAAAAAATAAAATGAACAAGTAAGTACGAGCCTACTATCTGTTAGAAAAATAAGCGTTTTTGACAGCGATAGATGCCTTACTTGCTACTAATGTCCTCCTTCAGTTTCCCATAATTATTGCAGTATAGGGCACTTCTATAAATTCGTCATTCCCGCGAAAGCGGGGATCCAGATGCTTGATTTGACTGGGTTCCCGCTTTCGCGGGAACGACGGAATCACGATTAATAGAAGTGCCCTATAGTTTACTAAGCTCCTGAATACTGGGAGCGCTCTTGAAGCTTGCACTGAAGACAGCAACTTGCATCTTCATACAGGTAAATGCGAAGGCGTAGAGCAAATGCGGTTTTTGGCTTTTTTTTTACTGATATTCCCTTGGTTAACAGTCGCTGGCGCGGTAGACGGTGTGCTGTCTCGCCAAATAGTCGTTCTTTATGATGGCGCCGCGGCCGAAGCACGAGCGACGCTGGCACATCGCATGGCGGAGTTGCCGCTTAATCATCTTGGTTTGGTGGCGCGATATTGGGATGTTCAAACAGGCTTACCAACAGCGGACGATCTTGCGGGGGTGCGGGGCGTT
>JANPPH010000194.1:0-15740 GCA_031428395.1 Gammaproteobacteria bacterium | reverse complement strand
CCTTCGTCTGTCCAACAGAAATTATTGCCTTTAGCAATCGCTTACAGGAATTCCGCGACCGTCGCTCGGAAGTTATTGCGATCAGTGGCGACTCTGAATATACCCATTTAGCCTGGAAAAACACGCCTGTGGACAAAGGTGGCGTAGGCCAACTGCAGTTCCCGATGGTAGCCGACATCACGCGTTCCATTGCGCGTAGTTACGATGTGTTATTGGACGACGCGGTGGCATTGCGTGGCACCTTTTTGATTGATCGCGACCATGTTGTACGGCATCAGTTAGTTAATGACCTGCCGCTAGGTCGGGATATTGACGAGACGTTACGCATGGTTGATGCTCTGCAGTTTTTTGAGGAGCATGGCGAGGTCTGCCCTGCAGGGTGGAGTGCTGGCAAATCTGGTATGAAGGCGAGCACCAGTGGGGTCGCTGAGTATTTAAGTGGTCACGGTAAAAATTTGTAACGAGCAATAGAAAATTAAGTTGGGCTGGGCGCGCCAAGCACCGGAACCGCTTTAGGAGCGCCGGTTGCCGCGCCCACTCACCTTATATTGGCGCGTTGTGAGTAGTTTTTGCTTAGGAGTTTTGTATGGCTGTAAAACACTTTCGCCTATTGATCTTGGGTTCCGGCCCTGCAGGCTATACGGCTGCCGTTTATGCGGCGCGTGCCAATCTTAATCCCGTTGTTATCACTGGGATGGCACAAGGTGGCCAGTTAATGACCACGACGGACGTCGATAATTGGCCTGCGGATCATGCGGGTGTACAAGGTCCCGAGTTAATGGAGCGTTTCCAAAAACATGCTGAGCGCTTCAATACTACTATTATTTTTGATCACATTCACACCGCCGATTTGCAGGCTAAACCTATCGTATTGATCGGCGACCAAGCCACGTACACGTGCGATGCCTTAATCATTGCGACCGGCGCCTCGGCAATGTATCTCGATATTCCATCTGAACAAAAATTTATGGGTAAAGGCGTCTCAGGCTGTGCCACCTGCGATGGTTTCTTCTATAAAGATGAAGATGTTGTAGTGATTGGTGGCGGCAACACCGCTGTCGAAGAAGCACTTTACTTGTCCAACATCGCCAAGCATGTCACGGTCGTGCATCGACGCGACAAATTCAAATCAGAAAAGATTTTAAGCGACAGGCTGATCCAAAAAACCTTGGATGGCAATGTCACGATAGAATGGAATCATGTACTAGACGAAATTTTAGGCGATAATACAGGTGTGACAGGGGTGCGTATTCAGCACACAGCGACCGGCAGCTGCAAAGATATTCCCGTAAAAGGTGCATTCATTGCCATCGGCCATCGTCCTAATACGGAGCTTTTTACCGGCCAGCTGGACATGGAAGGCGGTTACATCTTGACGCGAGGGGGGCACAAAGGCAATGCAACAGCGACATCAGTTCCAGGTGTATTCGCCGCAGGCGATGTGCAAGACCACATTTATCGTCAAGCGGTTACCAGCGCTGGCAGCGGTTGCATGGCCGCTCTGGATGCCGAAAAGTATCTCGAAAATGTACGCTAAGCTCGTGCGCTTGTTTATTGCGAGCTTGGTACTGCTGGGCCTGGGTGGCTGCGGCTACAATACCTTGCAAACCACCGACGAACAGGTTACCGCTAGTTGGTCTGAGGTATTGAACCAATATCAACGCCGCGCAGATCTCGTCCCCAATTTGGTCAACGTGGTGAAAGCCTATGCAGCCCACGAACGCGAGGTGTTAATCCAAGTAACGCAAGCGCGTGCCCAAGTGGGTAGCATACAAGCAACACCAGAATTGGTTAATAATCCCGAAGCCTTTGCGGCCTTCCAGGCGGCGCAAGGACAATTAAGCGGCGCCTTGTCGCGACTATTGGTGGTAGCAGAAAACTACCCGCAACTTAAAGCCGACGGCGTATTCCGCGATTTACAAGCGCAATTAGAGGGCACGGAAAACCGCATTACCGTGGCGCGTAATCGCTTCATCAAATCAGTGCAAGACTACAATGTAACCGTGCGTTCGTTCCCGACGAATCTCACTTCCAAAATGTTCGGCTACAAGGTCAAACCAAGCTTCACGGTCGAGAACGAAAAAGCGATTTCAACTGCGCCCAAAGTTGATTTCGGCCCTGCCTCACCGACTCCGACGCCTGCGCCATAAGTTGCTCATGTTGCTCATAATGTATAGATCTACCGAATCAGCGTGGCGACAATTTTGACGCTTCGACAGCGCCTGATCTCAATGGGCATATTTCTATGCCTGTTGATACCGTTGCAAGGGGTGGCACAAATTGCCGTGCCGCCACTGCAACAACGGGTCACCGATTTAACTGCCACGCTGGATGCAACGCAACGCCAAACGCTGGAAGAAACACTTCGCCAAATTGAAGTCACTCGCGGAGCACAAGTCGCCGTCCTCATCGTTAGTAGCACTCAACCTGAGACCATCGAAGAGTACGCCTTACGGGTTGCGGAAACGTGGCAACTGGGTAGAAAAGGCATCGACGATGGGGTGCTATTAGTTGTAGCAAAACAAGACCGCGCTCTACGCTTTGAAGTGGGCTATGGACTAGAAGGCGCAATGCCTGATGCGGTAACGAAAAGAATTATTAGCGAAACTATTACACCCTACTTCAAACGCGATGATTTTAATGGCGGCATCGATGCAGGAATGCGACAGGTCGCACGATTAATTGAAGGCGAACGCTTAGCTGCACCCGAACCCGAACCAGTACGTGATAATGCGCCCAGCGGTAACGGCTTTGGTGCCCTTTTAATCGCAGCGCTCGCCGGCGCAGGCATATTGCGGGGAATATTTGGCCGCTTGCTCGGCGCAACGCTTACTGCAGGCCTGGTCGCTTTCTTGTCTTGGTTTTTATTTAGCTCAATCCTAATGTCGATAGTGATTGGCCTTTTAGCATTAGTCTTCGCGCTATTTATGGGTTCGGGAATTGGCCCAATGGGTCCCGGAAGCTACCGTGGCGGCGGCGGATGGGGGGCTGGTGGTGGAGGAGGTTTTGGTGGGCGCGGAGGCGGCTTTGGCGGCGGTGGCGCCTCGGGTCGCTGGTAAAAAAAATGCAAAACATTCCTAAGCGCTTACTCCAACATTTGCTGACGCCCCAGTGGCGGATCAAGCGTATGTTGCCCGGCTTGGCCATGAGTAACATTGAAAAGGCGATCGGCGAATCGGAGAAATTCCATAGTGGTGAGATACGCTTTGCAGTAGAAGCAGCGTTGGACCCGTTAGCGTTGTTACGTGGCACCACAGCAAGGCAGCGCGCTATTGAGGTTTTCTCGCAACTTGGAATATGGGATACCGAGCATAACAACGGTGTATTAATCTATTTACTACTCGCTGACCGTGACATCGAAATCATTGCGGATCGCGGTATCAATGCCCATCTTGATCAACATACATGGCAATCAATTTGCCAACGCATGGAAAATCTTTTCCGTGCAGGCAATTTTGAGCAAGGCGTACTTTTTGGGATCAGCGAAGTCAGCGCGCGGCTGACCCAACATTTCCCTGCGGTAAAAACCGACCGCAATGAATTGCCTGATCAACCACACATCTTGTGACAAGGCATGTAGGGCGGCACGAAGCGTTAGACGAAATTAGTGTATTTTAAATTGGTTAATCGTTGAGCCCAATGCTTTCGCTAAGTCCCCGATTGTGCCGCTAATCTGGGCTGTCTCATTGGCTCCATTTGCAGTGGTCTCAGCAATGTGATTTATTCCGACCATGTTGGCGTTGATTCGATCCGCAACGGCGGATTGCTCTTCAACAGCGGCAGCAATTTGGGTGCTCATGTCGGCAATGGATGTCACAGTCTTAGTGATAGTGACGAGGGATTCCATTGCACGGGTCGATTCTTCTACGCTTGTTTGAGCCCGCTCACGACCTTGATCCATCACCGTCACCGCTTTGTTGGCATCCGCTTGCAGTTGCGAGATCATAGTTTGAATGTCAGTCGTTGAAGACTGCGTGCGCGTCGCAAGACTACGCACTTCATCGGCTACCACCGCAAAACCACGCCCGTGTTCACCTGCACGCGCCGCCTCAATGGCGGCATTCAACGCCAACAAATTTGTCTGATCGGCGATCTCTTTGATGACATCCAACACACGACCGATATTTCCTGCCTTGGTATTGAGCTGTTTGATCACATCACCCGCTTCACGAACGTTGGTCGCCAACGCATCAATCGACTGTACAGAATCTTTTACGACTTGGCGACTGTTGTCAGTTTCACATTTAACAATAGAAATACCATCCGCCGATTTCATTATGCTATGAGATACCTCTTGCACCGCCGAAGTCATATGCGACATGGCAGACGCCAATTCCTCGGTTGCGGCTTTTTGCTCGGCAACACCGCTTGAAGTGCTCTCCGAGACCCGGTGCAAATGTCTCGTTTCACCCGTAAGCTGATCAATCACCCGTACCACGTTTTGGAGGATACCTTGAAATTTATCCAGCATGCGGTTGAACGCACTGCCCATCTCGCCAATTTCGTCTTGGTAGTCAAGGGAAACGCGCTCGCTTAGGTTCGATGTTTGCTCCACTTTTATAATAAACGCGCGCAAATGCTGCACTGGTTTTTTAATACTATTTAATAAGCTCCAAAACATTATCGCGGCGATAAGTAAAGCCGCCCCTATGGTCGTTGCCATTGATGAGAGTGCTGATGCCTGTGCTTGATCTGCTTGCTCGCGGGTCTCTTGCGCGAAGGTAGCAAATTCGTCGGCAATTTTACCGGCGTGATTCACCAGTTTACCGATTTCAACCATCTGCTTCACATTACTAAAATCAACGCTTTCACTTTGTGCGAGGAACGCCTCGACCCTTTCTTTAATATCCTTCCAACGGGCAAACCACTCACCCGTCAGAAATTTTCTAACGTCTCGGTTCTCTTGTGCAATGTTGATTAGGCTTTGCTGCTCTTCGTCAAAACGCTTAATCCCTTCACGCGTCGCTTTGACCGAGGCGCTCGCTCCTTGCGTGAAAGCAGATTCATTTAAACCCCGCAACATCAATTGCAGATGTGCTGCACTCGCTTGAACCCCTAACGCGACGTTGTAGCCATCGCTTGCAGCTTTGTAGTTAACCCAACCTACTCCTAATATGCTGCCGATCAGTACGATGATTACCATGCCTGCAAGTTGCAAGCGTCGAACGATAGTTATGTTTTTATAGAACGTGGAGTTACTAGGCATTTCTATCCTCCGGCAGGAATTTCTCAAGCGAGTGCAAAGAGGCTGGCGTCTTTTATGGGTGGCTACTCTTCGAAGGCAAATTTCTTGGCTTCCCATTCCGCTGTGCCACCACGAAACCACATCACGTTGGTGTGGCCTACTTTGATCGCGGTAACAGCGGCTTTGTAAGACTTCCAGCCCGTAATTCCATCGCTGTAAAATACAATGGGTCTAGCCTTATCAGACGGTAGTTGCGACATGTCGAATTTATCTTTTGACGCGTCAAAATTGGTGGTCTTGTCGCTTTTTTGGTCATAAGGTAACGCAATTGCACCTTTGATATGGCCTTTGCCATAACTTACAGCCTTACGCATATCGAAAAAATCTGCCTTGCCGATCGTGCCCTTGGCTTCCTCGGCGGTAAGCAATTTGCCACCAGGTAAATCCTTTGGTGTTTCGACATCGTCGGCGGCTTGGGCGCTGAAAACAAATAGCGACAAAACAAAAAATAGACTGCTTAACATCCGCATGCGTTTCATAGATTTTTTCTCCTGTTTTTGGCTGAGTATTATGTTAGCAAAATCGCCGAATCGAAGCGGAGATAGGCTTGCTAAGTGACTATCGCCTTACTGTAGCGGCGAATCCCTAATTTTCTTGAGGGTCGCCGCCACACGATCGTCACACGCTTATACCTTTCTACCAATGCTCAACTTCCCTCGGTGCGGGTGGTATAAACACTATTTCAATTCGATTGTTTTCCATGACACGCGACTCTCATCGGCCAGTGTCGACCGCCCTTGCTTTGACTTGCCTTTGATATCTCCATTCTCGCTTGAGTCATTGTCCGCTTGATCGGACGAATCAGCCTTTTTACCACCACCTTTATCTGCTTTGTCGCCGTTATCCGACTTTTCCTGTTTTTCTCCTTTATCTTTATCGTTGCCCGCGACGCTTGCTGAGGCGTAAAAACCGCAGCTTGAAATGATCAAGGCTAAAAATAGTTTCTGGACAATAGTTGAGTTTTTCATCACGAGTCTCCACAGTTGGTATTACGTTAATTTGCCTTTTCCATATAGAGCGTTTGCAACGCTGACGTAGCGCCATTTTGGCCATTACCCAACGCGGTGATGCGAAACACATTCATCAGTTCCATGTCGCTAGTGCCACGTTTGTCATCGAGTGTCACATCTTGCGTTCCAAGATATTCCACGACGAACCCCTTCGACGTGTAATTCGCACTTGTAGTCCAAAACGAGGCGAAATTTACCCCAGGATTTGGTTTCTCGCCCTGTGTTGCATTGTAATAACCATTAGAATTTGGAAACAAAGACGGATTACCTTTCATGTCCTTGGCGATTTTTTGCACGTCTTCTTCGGCAAGCACGCGCGCGCTTTCAGCCTGATTAAATGCGCGATAATTGTCTTGAGCATTTCCCGACATCTTTAATTCAAGATTACTCACATTCATGGCTGACAGACCAATGACTGTCAATATGACGAGAAATACAGTGCTAATTACCATGGTCATGCCATGCTGATATTTTGACCAAGGAGCGATCGCCAGTGACAGTGTACTGGGTAGCGACGGTTTCATGGTTGAGCTCCTGTAACGTTTCTAAGCGCGATAGTTGTTGAAACCACAGAGCGTCGGTAACCGTCCTTCGGAGAAAACGTGCGATCGCCCATAACATAAGTATTTTCGTCAGTAAAACTCGGGTCTTGTTTATCACTACGCATCAAAAGCCATAACCTGATAGACGTTACGCGATGCCATGCTTTGACATCATTGATTACAGCCAAGGTACTTATATTTTGTGCATCCAGATATTGATCAGCAAAGCCATCATCATCGTTGTCTACACCAAATCTAATCTGTAGGTCTTCAATTCCCTCAGCGATAGTTTCGTGTTTGATGCAAGGTGGAGTGCTCGCGCAGCCCACCGAGTCGAGCTTGGCCCGTATTAGCGCGGGCACACCATCACCCACTGTACTTTGCCAAGGTCGAATGTAATAACTCGCTGCGTATAGGGCAAAATTAGCAGTAGTCGGTGAGGCCGCAGGAGCGCCAACAGGCAAGCAACTGCCTGAGGTCTGACATTTGAAAGCCATGCCGCCGCGAAGATAGGTGCGTAAATAAAGGGTGTTAGCCTGGAGACTGGCGTCAGCGATAGCCTCTGCAATACCATAGTGAATAGAAATCACGTCTGTATTAGGCTGATAGTTAGCGGTTGTAATACAGCCGCTAAATTTTCCGCTACCGTTGTTAGATGCAACTAGTGATGGCGGATACACGCCGCCGACAGCTACCATCGGTGCCACCCAACGATAGGGACTGGTGAAGCATTCTCCCGATATTACGGGTAACAGGTTTGGTGCGGCCGCGGAGGTGATGTTCCAATATTCTTGAACCTCACCGATAAAACCGATGCTGCGCAAATCGCGAGATAAACTCTCGACAGCTTGGCGCGCATTTTCCTGCATTCTACTTAGCCGTTCTTGAATGCTGTAATTCAGCTTACTGCTAATAAATACTTGGATAACGATGCCAACCAAGACCACGCTTAAAAATAATGCGACGAGGACTTCCACCAAACCACCACCGCGATGTCGGCGTATGCGCCGTGCGGCGAGAGTCATCATAGGTCGATGACCAAGGAAAATGTTCTAAGATTTTCTGGCTCAGCCCACGAAATCGAAATCGTTCCAGTTTGGCCAGCCCAGCTAATGGCGCCTTTGCCGTTTGGCAGCAATGCTTTGCACAGCTCGCGCCATTCGTAGATATCGGCTTCGGCCATCCCATTTGGGTTACATTGTTTGCTGCTGCACTCACGCACCGTGGGGGTTGCATCCGCGGCGATCGTGTACGTGTTTTTGGCCTCGACATTGGCGCGAATACGCTCAGACACGTCGTATGCCAAAAATGCCGCCTGAGAGTTGAGCATTGCGCCGTGATTGGATTGCAGTCCCTTGACCTGTAACGCCGCAAACCCCAACATTCCAATTGAAATAATCAGCAAGGTGATCAGGATTTCGAGCAGCGTGAAGCCGCACTGAATAGGCTGGCCAATGTTAGAGGCGGAAGTTGAACGCGTCTTAGGCGAGTAAAACATAGAAAATGGATCCGCTTGTCTTTACGTAGACACAACTATTTGGGTTAAGCCCAGATTTTTCATTAGCCTCGTCGCGAGGGTGCGCAAGGTGCTGAAGAGGGGCGAGAAAAGATTAAAAACAGTCGGAGGCGTAGTCACTCTACGGTGACAGACTGTTTTTCATCTTTTCTCGCCCAGATTCAGTGCGTTGTGCGGCCGCAGTAGAGTGCTAATGGAAAATCTGGGTTAAGTCCATTTAACTTTTAGTAGTCGCTCTGAAGTAAGCGAGATTAAAACGCCAAGTTTGTGACCTTGTTAACGTTATCGGCCAAACATTGAGGGACTCAAGACGCGTTTCTAGACTATGACCTTGAGCACTGCGCAGGGAAGGCGGTTTAGCAATGTGGACACGGCAACGACATTCCCTATATCCCTAATCTCCGGATGTATTTCCTCCTTGGTGAATACGTTGATAAGGCGACTCCCCTCGCCAAGCGTCGGAACAATCACTGAAGTGTCTAGCCAATGCTGCGCACGCACAGGCCATCCCTCAGGAGATGGCATTAGGTTGTAAAATAATCGGCCAGTAATAACAATAATGCGCTGTGTTTGGTACTCCCGCATGAACGCGACAACGTGATCAGATTTTTTGCCAGTTAGAGCAAGCGGCGTGTAGCTGCCGGATTCAAAGAGTTGGAAAAACTCTCGGCGTAACTGCAGCAACATCCACGTTATATATAATTTAATCCGACCGTCTTGCATTGATGCAAGCGCGTTTTCTAGCCATGATCTCAATCCATCTATCGGCAAATCATGGCATGCCTGAACATCTCGCAATAGTGTTTTCCTCAACTCAAAATCTACGGGTCGACGATTATCGGGATCGACCAAACTAAAATCCCACATTTCTGTGCCTTGATAGACGTCTGGCATACCTGGCGCGGTGAGCTTTAATGCTGTTTGGGCAAGACTATTTAACATTCCATAGCGAGACACCAGTTGTTGCAAAGGTAGAAAAGAGGTCAGGAAAGGATTTTTTTCTACCGACGCAAGGATCACTTTGACAAATGTCTTCACTGCCTGCTCGTACTCGGCGTTAATATTTAGCCATGAAGTATGAACTTTGGCCTCTCGGATTGCCTTCAGCATATACGTGTCAATTCGCTCGCGAAAAGCCTCTAGCATTTCTGTCGTTAAGGGCTCTAAGGGCCAGGCACCAATCAGTGTTTGATAAAGAAAATATTCGTCATTTTTACTGGGCATGGTTTGCTGCGCTGACCGGTTTTTTTGGCGTCGATTGATCTGACGCCAACGCATCACCTGGCGACGCCATTCGCTGGGCATCTCAGTCAGCACATTGATACGCATTCTTACATCTTCGCTGCGTTTAGTATCATGACTTGACGTGCACAACATGGCGTTCGGCCAACGCCGCAAACGTTCTTGATTGAGATGATGGAAGGCAGATACCGACACCCCAAATCGACGCGGATCTCCGCCTACTTCATTTAGTGAGAGCAAACGATTATAGATATAAAAACAGGTGTCTTCTAAGCCTTTTGCCATGACCGGCGCGGTGTATTGCTGAAATTTTCGTGCAAAAGCGACCACTGTTGTGGCCGCATGATCATCGTTACGTTCTGTTGGCCATTCACATAAAAGGACATCACGTATGAAGTCATAGACGAAGATATCCGAACACCCGCTTCGGCGTTTAGCCTGCGCGATTGCCCATTCTATATATCGTTTATCCTCGGCGGATACATGGGCGGGTGAAACATAGGTGCGGTAAACAGGGAAGCACGCCACCACGTCCATCAGCGCATCACGCAAACCTGTTAAGGTAAAATCGCGCGTGTAGCGATCCGCCTCAGAGATGCGATCAAGCGCATGGGCAAGCACATTCAGTTCGCTGGATAACTGCGCTTGCATAATTTTTTTTTTGCACTCAAAGAGCAGATCATCGAAAGGAAGCGGCTGCTCCACAAAACGACGGTAGGCAATATCAAAATCTCGCTCAGCGCCTTGATCGACAAAAATACCATTAACAAGGTTAGTAAAATCATACCCTGTGGTGCCTTGCACGGGCCAATCCTCAGGCAGATGTTCGTGCGCTGCGAGTATTTTTTCGACCACAATATAGATGCCATCGAAGTTAGTCGACACTGTCGCGCTAGATGCTTCGCGCATGTTGTCGCGTAATTGCCAGTAGTAATAAGCGGGGTCAGTTAAGCCATCAGGGTGATCAATTCGCAAACCCTGCAAACTGCCATTCGCCACTAACTCAGCGACGAGCGAATGCGTAACAGTGACTACGGTGGGATTGTTGGTATTCAGCCCAGCCAATTCATTGACATCAAAAAAACGACGATAATTAATCTCATGTGAGGCAACTTGCCAATACGCTAACCGGTACGCTTGTTTATCAAGCAAGTCGTGCAACAAATCAAAGCTGTTGGCGTCGCCTTTGCTGCCATTAAAAATAGCTATGTTATCGCTAATAATTCCTGCAATCGTCGGCACCTGCGTGCACAGTTCAGCCAAGCGACGCTTATAAACATTTTTATCACATTGACGTTCTTCAATCTTCTGCCGTTCACTTTCAAAGCGATTAGGTAAATTCTGAAAGCCGCTGATTAGTGCTTTAAATTCGCTTACTGCAAAGGCGTTCCTTGCATGGTGTTTTTCCAAACACTCCACGCAATGCTCCATGAGTATGGGGTAAGTCTTGGGGTCAAGCGGTAGCAGATGCTGATAATAACGTGCGTTGAAGACACCCAGCTTCGGATCAAATTCGAGCTGAATATCGCCATTGTTTAGCACTTCGCCGTAATGGCCGCCTAGAAACGGCAGCAATACTTTACCGCGAAGCTCGTCCTTGAGGGGTCGCCAGAAAATATCAAAAAAATTGCTGTAAATGGATGCTTGGCCATTCTCCAACACATCCAGCCACCACTCATTATCCGAACCACCCACGCCCATGTGATTGGGAACCATGTCCAGAATTTGACTCATGTCGTAATGCCTAAGTGCGGCAACAAAACTATCAAAATCGTCGCGTGTACCAATTTCCGGATTCAGTTGAGTGTGATCCACGATGTCGTAGCCGTGACGACTACCGGCACGCGCTTTTAAATAAGGAGATGCATAACAATGGCTAATTCCGAGTTCACTCAAGTATGGCACTAGATCTTGCGCATGTTTAAAAGTGAAACCACTATGAAATTGTAAGCGTTAGGTGGCACGCGGAATGGGCACGCAAAACGCTATCCTTGGTCGTTGGGTGTGGTTGCTCATGCAACGCTTTGCGCAGTGATAGACCAGCCAACAAACCACGGTGGCAAGTGCGTTGAGTCACCTACATGTGACCCTTCGGATGAAGCGTAGATTAAATGCCTATAAGGTGTTGGAGCACCCTTGGCATGTTGATGGTGAAGGTTAGCCAGTAGCATAAGCTGAGCTTCGCCAAACTTCCAAAATACAGCAAGGCCGCTGCCTGAGAAAATCTTGTATTCTGCAGAAGCGCAGGCTTTGTTAACGAGCAAGGGAATAATTGTGCGTCGGCGTAACTGCAACAAGCTACGGTAAAAACTCAGCCATTGTTGAGCATCAACATTAGTTTCACTTGGATGTTCAAGTACTGCGCTAGAAAAAGTACTGTCAGCATTCGGATCTGGGATACTCTCACGTCTATGCGGGTCAACAAACTCGGGAAAACCAGCAAACTCATTACGCCGTCCAACAGTCACTTTGTCCGCCAAGTCTGGACCGAAATCACAAAAAAATGGAAACGGCTGTGTACAACCCCACTCTTGGCCCATGAAAAGAAGTGGTGGATTGGGCGCAAGCAACAATATCGCCATCGCCGCCTTGATTGCCGCCGGCGAAGCCAACATATTAATCCGCTCGCCTAACGCACGATTACCGATCTGATCGTGATTTTGCAAAAAATTGATGAACGCGCTGGGGGGTAAAAACTTACTTGGTTGCCCTCGCTTTAGACCACGGTAGGCTGACCTCTCGCCTTGATAGACGAAACCTTCGCTCAGGCCACGTGCTAACTGTTTGATAGGTTGATGTGCATAATCCATATAGTAGCCATGCGTTTCATCCGTGATCAGCACATGTATAGCATGATGAATATCGTCGTTCCATTGCGCGGCGTAACAATACGGTTTACGTTTCTCATCCCGGCGCAAATAATGCGCAATGTTGTCATCGTTCTCAAGCATCAAATGTACGCGACGTTGCGGCCCTATAGCATCATGCACCCGCAACGCTAGCTCTTCTAAAATAGGCGGGCTCGACTCGTCAACGATCGCATGCGCAGCGTCAAAGCGTAGGCCGTCGAAACGGTATTCTGTTAGCCAAAAAAGAGCATTGTGAATAAAGAAATCGCGGACGATACGGCTATTGTTATCGCCAAAGTTGATCGCAGCGCCCCAAGGGGTATGGTGTTTTTCGGTAAAAAATTGAGGCGCATAGAGCCCTATGTAATTTCCCTCTGGCCCGAAATGGTTGTACACCACGTCTAAAAATACCATTAACCCTTTGTGATGGGCGGCTTGGATAAAACCCTTTAACTCATCGGGCGTCCCATATTGACTATCGGGGGCAAACAACAACGCGCCGTCATACCCCCAATTGCGCCGACCTGGAAAATCAGCAACAGGCATAAGCTCAATGGCGGTAATCCCTAAATCCACCAGGTAGTCCAAGTGTTTTTTTATCGCCGCGAAAGTCCCTTCTTGCGTAAACGTCCCGACATGTATTTCGTAGATGACCGCCTCTTCCCAAGGCCGACCATGCCAAGCTGCGTCGTCCCATCGCCACTGCCGAGGGTCGATCACTTGGCTCCAGCCATGGACATCCTCGGGTTGAAAGCGTGAGGCCGGATCGGGCACACTCTGCGACCCATTAATGCAGAAGCGATATAGACTGCCTGCCTGCGCTTGCTCTGTTAAACAGTGGTACCAACCCTCGGCGCCGCGCTGCATGGGTAGGCTGACTTGATGTTCGCCAACCGTAACAAGTTCGACTCTTGTTGCATCGGGTGCCCAAAGCCGAAAGTGAACACCTTGGCCAGGGCTAACCGCTGCACCGAAAGGCATCTCATGCGAGCAATACATATCGGTTCCCGAGAGTTTCAACCCAGATTTTCCATTAGCCTCGTAGCGAGGGTGCGCAAGGTGCTGAAGAGGGGCGAGAAAAGAAGAAAAATAGTCGGATGCGTAGTCACTCTACGGTGACAGACTGTTTTTCTTCTTTTCTCGGGCAGATTCAGTGCGTTGTGCAGCCGCAGTAGAGTGCTAATGGAAAATCTGGGTTCAACACACAACGCGCACAACCACGTCAGTGAAAAGCCCCTGGTATTGCGTCCTATGCACGATTATCTAATCATGCGCTTTCGCGTTTTTCTCTATTTTAGTAATATCGCCTTCGGTGAAGAGATACTTACGTAACATCTCATCGACTTTAGAATTATTGCGTCGCAGCCATTCAAGTACCATCGCTGCATGTTCCAACTCTTCATCGCGATTGTGCATAAGCACCGCGCGCAACTCTGGATCCTCAGTAGCGTCGACGCGCTGCTGATACCAATCAACCGCTTCCAACTCTTCCATTAATGACTTCAACGCACGATGCATTTCTTTCGTCGAGGCAGTCAGCTTTTCTTCAGCCTCATGATACTGCGAACCACTTTGCGCCATAAACAACATCTCCCTGTGTGATCCAACTACAAAATAATACCTTGGCTTGTTCGTAGGGGCTAATTGTTACACGCGCAGGTTTCTTGATACTAGACCATAGCCAATCCGTACGCGAGATAGGCGCGGTTAGCTCCAAAGACAATACGTGCGGTTAAAACGGAGCGAAAAGCCTTGCCTAGAAGGCAAATTTGCGTTGTATACTTAACAAAATTTGTACGTTTGGTATTACCTGGCTGAAGCACAATTTTGGAGCTTTGAACAAAATGGGCAACTGTGAAAAAAACGACTGTTATGACTTACTGCGTAGTTCCACTTTAGCTGTAGAACTTACTGACAGTCAGTGCAAAATATTGGCTGATGTTATCTATACTCGCATCCTGGTTGACGGTGATGTGCTTATTAAAGAGGGCAGCGTTGACAATAGCCTGCATGTTATCATTCATGGGCAACTTGCAGTCATGAAAGAAACGGGCGTCGATCTAGGTGAAACGTTAACGATCTTAAAACCTGGCGAACTGGCGGGTGCCATGGGTTTTATTGACGGCTTGGATCACAGCGCGACGCTACGTTCCATTGGTGAAACGCGGCTCTTCAGCTTAGAACGTGATAAATTTGAACAGTTACTAGATACTCATCCGCTGATTGTGTATCGCGTCATGCGTGCTATAACGCGTAGCATCCATGCCATTGTGCGACGCATGAATACGCAATATGTTGAGATGACGAACTACATTACCAAGCAACGCGGGCGATACTAAATACGGTTGAACCCAGATTTTCCATTAGCGCTCGTAGCGAGGGCGTGCAAGGTGTTGAAGATGGGCGAGAAAAATTGAAAAATAGCCGGAGGCGTAGTCACGCTACGGTGACAGGCTGTTTTTCGATTTTTCTGGCGCAGATTCCGCGCCTTGTGCGGCCGCAGCAGAGGGCTAATGAAAATCTGGGTTCAAATGCAGGCCACAAATAGCTTAACCAACCACAAGGAGTTCTTCATGGAAACACCAAGCGAGACTAAACCCTTAGCATTTCCACGCTTAAATGAGCCAGCACCGAGTTTTGAGGCGCAGACCACGCATGGCCCGAAAAAGCTTGCTGATTATAGAGGCACTTGGTTACTCCTATTTTCGCATCCCGCTGACTTTACTCCCGTTTGCACAACCGAATTTGTCGCCTTCGCTAAACACTACCAAGAATTCAAAGCATTAAATTGCGAATTATTAGGCTTATCCATCGACAGCAATTTCTCCCATCTGGCCTGGATGCGCAATATTGAACAAAATTTCGACGTAAAAATCCCCTTCCCAGTGATTGCCGACTTGTCGATGAAGGTGGCTAACGCCTATGGCATGATCCAACCCGGCGCCAGCGATACCTCCACCGTGCGCGCAACGTTTATTATCGACGACAAAGGCATACTCCGTGCGATGGTCTATTATCCACTCACCAATGGCCGCTCGATCCCTGAATTTCTGCGATTGTTACAGGCCTTACAAACGACAGACAAACATCGCGTGTCTACGCCAGAGGGCTGGAAACCCGGTGATAAAGTAATAGTTCCGCCCCCCGCGACGATGGAAGCAGCCGAGGCACGGCTTCAGGAAGGATACGAATGTACAGACTGGTATTTCTGCAAAAAATCGCTTTAATAGAAGCAACAACGGCAGGAAAACGCTCAGCTAGAAACTAGTGCCAAGTATCATTCAAAGGGCTAGGATTACGGCAAGTAAGCGCAACAGCATGTAGAGATACGGCGTC
>JANPPH010000193.1:0-2986 GCA_031428395.1 Gammaproteobacteria bacterium | reverse complement strand
GCCTTGTCTTTCAGGCATGCGGCAACAGAAACAATGCAGAAAAGATGCTTTGTAAGGCGCGAAGGAATCGTGTTTATCTAGGAACAAATATAATTTCAAGGAACGAAATCATGGATAACAAAGGACCTGTCTTTATTGTCGGCATGAACGGCTCGGGCACCACTATGTTGCTCGATTGCTTGGATAACCACCCCGACCTCTACGGCTTCCGCCGCGAAACCAAAATACTTCCTTACTTTTTTTCTGCGCGACACAAGTATGGTGACTTGAGCTTCGACGAAAATTTCCTGCGCTTATGGGACGATATTCGGCAAGTGCCACTGTTTCGTCAATGCAACAACGGCGATATTCCGCCGCTACCAGACAATTGGCGCGAACTGCCTCGCACTCTTGCAGCAATTATCGACAGCATCTTTTCATTCTACGCCAATAAAGAAGGCAAGCATCGTTGGTGCGAAAAAACGCCGATGCATGCGCTGCATATCAACACACTTGCCAAAATATTTCCCCATGCGCGCTTCATTCATATCATTCGTGATGGTCGAGCCTCCGCCGCATCTTTCTATCGCCGTTGGAACTACAAGCCCGAACTTACTATGTATCGTTGGAAAAATGTTGTGCTAGAAGCGCGGCGCCAAGGCGCGAACATTGCGTCACGATATTCTGAAATATCCTATGAATCCCTGACACTAGATCCCAAAACACAAATGCAACGAATTTGCGCATTTTTGGATGTTGAATATACCGACAGAGTGTTATCCACTAGCCGACAGCGCAGCTTTACGGGTTCGTCTGAGAGTAATATTGTTGCCAATGTAGACAAATGGCGACATTATTTCGATCGCGAGCGCATCAATCGCCTGGAACAAATTGCCGGTAAGACCTTGGCGGAATTTGGCTACGATACGGACTGTCCTAATGCGGACCATAATCCCTCGAAATTAGAATTGAAGTTGTGGCTGTATAAAGACTACACGCGCTCAGGCGTATCGTTGCTGAAAAAAGAATGGAGCGAACGCGGGGACGCGAACTGGGAGGATTTCTCGGCGAAAATCGTCAACGCGGTGAGGCAAAGGATGACGACGAGATACTAAATCTTAGGCGCTATTGCGAGCATGCCGCTTTCGTAGTGAGGTACATGCACACTTAGCGTCCTTCACAATAATACGCAAAAAAAAGACGGGAGAAAATTCGATGGCGCTGCAGAAGCTAATTCCTAGTAACGAACAAATTCCAGTTCAACACACCACATTCTCAATCGACGCTATTGGACGCCATCTTTGCAGTACCTGGGATGAGGCCACCGCAAGTGGTGGCGCGCCATTTTCAGCGATTATAATCGGCGCGGGAATGTATGGTGCGTATTGCGCCGCTAAGCTTTATCGTCAACATCCAAGCAAACGAATTCTGCTATTGGATGCCGGTCGTTTCCTGGTGTCGGAACATGTGCAAAATTTAGGGCGTATCGGCCTTAACGTACCCTCACCCATTCCGCCCGCAAGCGATCCTGGGGTAGCGCGAGATTTAGTATGGGGAATTCCCTGGCGCGGCAATGTTGATTTCCCAGGGCTTGCCTATTGCACAGGTGGGAAGTCGATTTATTGGGGCGGTTGGTGTCCGCGATTGACGACTGCAGATCTTCAACAGTGGCCAAACGCAACCGCCCAATATCTCAACACGCATTATGTCGATGTCGAAAGTGAAACTGGCGTGGTCCCCGCGACGGATTTTATTTCCGGCGATCTATTTGTCGCGCTGAATAGCGAATTGGTTACAGCGGCGGCGACCGTACCCAACATTGAAACCGTTATCGGCAGCAATGGGGTTGAAGTTGCGCCGCTCGCGGTGCAAGGCAGTGCGCCGACATCGGGTCTGTTTAGTTTTGATAAATATAGTAGCCTGCCAGTGTTGTTTGAAGCAATTCGCCAGGACATCGATTTTTCAGGGTTCAATGATGCAAATCGGCGACTTTTTCTGGTGCCACTCGCGCATGTGATCAAACTGCACGCAGCAGCAGGACAGGTACAAACGGTCGAAGTGGATGTTGCAGGCCAACGAAAATTCCTCAATATCAATCCACAATGTGCAGTGGTGATCGCCACCAGCGCGGTTGAAAGCACGCGTCTCGCAAGCCACTCCTTTCCGACGCCACTCATGGGGCGCAATCTTATGGCGCACGTGCGTAGCGATTTCACCGTCCGAGTACGGCGCGCGGCATTCCCGCCCCTACCCGGCCATGTGCAAACCGCCGCCTTGTTGGTGCGTGGCGTTACGCCGTCTGGACGCTTTCATATCCAGGTCACTGCATCGACACACGTGGCCGGCTCCGACGAACTTCTTTTTCGCATGATTCCCGATATGGATTCGCTCGCTCAACAGCTGGCTAACGATGACCCTGACTGGATCACCATTACATTTCGCGGTATCGGTGAAATGCAGGGAGACAAAACGGCGGTGACGCCGAATGGGACAACGAGCTGGATCGACTTAAGTCCTTTTGAAGCCGACGAGTATGGCGTACCGAGAGCATACGTGCATTTTAAGCTGGGCGTGGGCGACCTTCAGACCTGGCAAGCAATGGATCAGGCAATTGTAGCCCTTGCGCAAGCGCTTGCCAAAGCGCCAGGAAATATTGAATACCTTTACGATGGTGCCTGGCAAGCGCAGTCCTTTCCGCTCAACCGACCGTTCCCAGAATGGCATCGAGGTTTGGGCACCACGTATCATGAATCCGGCACGCTGTGGATGGGCAATAATCCCGCGACGTCCGTCACTGACAGCGTGGGACGATTCCATCATATTGGTAACGCCTATGCTTGCGATCAATCACTCTTTCCCACAGTGGGCTCCGTTAACCCCGCACTGACCGGCTTGACACTTGCCAAGCAAATTGCCGAACATATTTCAGCGATTTGATAAATATCGACGCGCCGGTCAAGAGCATTCTTGATCCTAAATTCGGCTAAGAAGGAAAACTATGGTTACG
>JANPPH010000192.1:0-2352 GCA_031428395.1 Gammaproteobacteria bacterium | reverse complement strand
CAGGCAGTAACGAAAAACCCATTTATATCATGCAGATCGAAGGTCTTGCTGTGCAAGGGATCGCGGCATTGGAATCGGCGGTCGCAGTGCTTGACGGCGAAGGCATGCAGGTGAATCTCGAAGCCATTGATGTCATGATTGCTTAATTCAATGTCGCTGTTGGAAATCTTGGTTTATCCCGACGAGCGTCTGACTCGCCGTTCTGATCCTGTAAGCCACTTCGACGATTCATTGCGTACATTTGTCGCCGATCTTGAAGCCTCCATGCGCGCAGGCCCCGGTGGCGTGGGCATCGCCGCGCCACAAGTGGGTTATGCGCAACGTATAGTCATTGTCGACGTCTCAATTAAAGCTAAAATTAAACACCACGGCCGACTGGTGCTGATCAATCCAGACATTACCCATTGGGAAGGCTTTGCAGCAGGACGTGAAGGCTGTATGTCAGTGCCTGATTTCACCGGCAATGTTATTCGCGCGCAATGCATCACTGTAGAAGCATTTGATGAGTATGGTTCGCTCAAGCGTTACGAATTTGAAGGCTATGAAGCGCGAGCCGTACAACACGAGATCGACCATCTTGATGGTCTGCTATTTCTTGATCGGTTGGTCAGTCGGCGCAATGATTTGTTTCGGCGCAAGGTGTATCAATGAGCTTGCGCTCACTCACAAAACCGTTGCGCCCTCATTTTCTAGCATCTGGATTAATGCAATCAGCGGCAACCCAATAAGCGCAGTGGGGTCGTCACCTTGCATTCTTGTAAATAAAGCTATACCTAAGCCTTCGGATTTGAACGCCCCCGCGCAACCATAGGGTTCTTCTCGGCGTACATAATTATCTATTTTTTGCTCATCAAGTTGCCGAAAAATAACGCTATATGGCACCAATTCTCTCTGCAAAGCTGAAGTTTTTGTATTAAGCAAACACACAGCGGTAAAAAACAACATTTCCTTTCCAGACGCGCGCTGAAGTTGTTGCACAGCATTGGCGCGGGAACCCGGTTTACCCATAATTTCGTTGTCCAGCACCGCGACTTGGTCACTGCCAATGACTAGGGAATCCGGATAACATGCGCCAATCGCATACACCTTACTCTGTGCCAAGCGCAAGGCGAGTTCTTGCGGTTTTTCATTGAGCAAAGGAGTTTCGTCGATATCTGGGGACACGCAGCGATAGGCAAGACCGAGACGATTAAGCAGTTCACGGCGAGCGGGGGAGCTAGAGGCGAGGATCAGCGGCAACATCAAAACTAGCCTGCTTCGATTTCGACCAAGGCTTCATCGGGGTTAACGCTGTCGCCTTTTACCACATGCACCGCGATCACTTTGCCCGAGATGGGTGCTTGAATTTCTGTTTCCATTTTCATGGCTTCCGTAATGAGCACCGGATCACCCGCTTTTACTATATCACCCACTTTCACCAACACCTCGACGATAGTGCCAGGCATCGATGTGGTTAAATGGCCAGGTGATTTAGCTAAAGGTCGTTTGCTGCCTTTGGCGGAGCGAGCGGGCAGGGCGCCGCCGCGCGAATCTACCGCGATTTCTTCCAGCGTCTCGACCATGATTTCTTCTGGTACGCCGTCGACCGATACATAGAAGGGGCGCCGATTTACTGCCCTGTGCCCGGTGCCGGTAACACGAATATGGTACGTTTCGCCATGAAGCGTGACATTGAATTCGACGGGCGCAGGGCCGCAAACTTCGGCGCTTTCTTCGATCGCATCGAGTGGTTCGGGTATCAATTTTCCTGCCGCGCGCTGTTCTAAAAACGTGCGAGCAATATCAGGGAACATCGCGTATGACAATACATCTTCTGCTGTTTCAGCAAGCCCACCGACCTCATCACGCAAGGTTTCCATTTCATCTTTCAATAAATCGGCCGGACGGCAATCGATGACATCTTCATTGCCTATGGCTTGTTGGCGCACGATAGGATTTACCGTGCCTGGCGCTTTGCCATAGCGCCCTTGCAAGTAAAATTTCACTTCGTTAGTGATATTCTGGTAACGACTGCCCGCTAATACATTCAGTACCGCTTGTGTGCCGACGATTTGCGATGTTGGGGTAACCAGTGGAGGATAACCGAGATCTTCCCGCACTTTGGGAATCTCGCTCAGCACCTCCTGCATACGGTCTAAGGCGCCTTGCTCGCGTAGTTGATACGCCAGATTAGAAATCATGCCGCCCGGAATCTGGTTGACTAGAACGCGGGTATCGACCCCCGTGTATTCACTCTCAAAGCGTTTATATTTTTTACGCACCTCATAGAAGTAGGCGCTGATCTGCTGCAAGTAAGCTAGATCCATGCCGGTGTCATATTTAGTATCTTTAAACGCAGCAACCATGCTTTCG
>JANPPH010000191.1:0-6801 GCA_031428395.1 Gammaproteobacteria bacterium | reverse complement strand
TGCATCAGCTCACTGATGGCCTTGGTCTGCTTTGCAGCGGTGTTGCCGAGCTTGCTTAAGCCGGTTTCAAGGGTCTTGAAAATGCCCTCGAAAAGGCGCTTGTGGTTCGGGTGAATCAGGCGGCTGAAGGCAGAGAGGGCATCGCGCACATGGGAGACATCGAAGTCGCCCTTGTGCTCAATCCAGGTGGAAAACAGGTGCTGGTAGGCGATGAAGTAGCCGATATTGCCTTTGATGTGGTCAACGGTTTCCGTGTCCTCTTCCGATAAGGCGCAGAGTTCCGCGTCGCTGAAGTCCTCGTCTTTCGCGAAACGTACCAATTTGTCGGAGAGGTATTTGTAGAAGATGAATCCGAGGATGTAGTCCTTGTATTCGTTGGCCTCGATTTTGGAGCGCATCTGGTTGGCCGATTCCCAGATTTTGGCGGCGAGTTGTTGTTTGTTCATAGTGGAGACGTTTTAAAATTTACTGCTAGTTTATCGATGAGGCCTTGCCAGGTTTCTTGCTCAGTCCGGGGATGGATTGTCGGCGCCAACAACTTAACGTCCTCAGTTCGCTCCCGGTCAATGCGGGGAAGGTCTGCGTTCATTTGGTCCGACGAGTCGACAGGTGACTTTGGAAGTGATGGATCTAACTTTTTCAGGCGATTCAGTACGTCTCTTGCCAAAATCCTGTTGGCAATAGTCACGGATCGCATCCAGTTCGCCAAAGAAAAAAACTCCCGCTTTAAAAAACGACCAGTCAAATCAAGTCCGCGCTCATCACAAAAACTCTGCAAAACATTGATGCTGGATAAAGCCGATTCCATCGCAGCTACCGAATTGGATTTGTTTCTCACCTGCGTCGTCACGAACAGGTTCGGGTAGAACAATGGCATCCCGGTTGTCTTGTCAAACAACAGACAGTAGCGTTCGCCACTTTGCATCACAAAGCTTTTAATTTGGAATTTCCTGAATCGCATAAAAAGCGTAATTTATTGATAAATAAGTAAAGTTTTCAAGGTAACGCATTTATGAATTTGACTCAATGAAACTTTACAAAAATTCTTGAACTGCAAAAGAAAAAAGCCCTGCTATCGCAGGGCCTACAGGGTGATAATTTACACTAATATTCGCAGGTGTATTTTAAAACGGGATATCGTCATCGAAATCGTCCATGCTACTGTTGTTGGTAGCGGCCGGTTTGCTGCTTTTATTGCTGGTATTGTTGGTGTTGTTAGGGAAGGCCGATCCTGACATCGATGCGCCATCTTCCATACTCGGGGCGTTTGAGCTTGCGCCTTTGCCATCGAGCATTTGCATTTCGCTAGCCACGATTTCGGTGGTGTAACGGTCTTGGCCATCTTTGTCTTGCCATTTGCGCGTTTGTAGACGGCCTTCGACATAGACCTTGGAGCCTTTACGCAGGTATTCTCCGGCGATTTCGCCCAAGCGACCGAACATGACGACGCGATGCCACTCGGTTTTTTCGGTCTTTTCGCCACTTTGCTTATCCAGCCATTGTTCTGATGTGGCGATGGTGAGGTTAGCTACAGCACCGCCGCTGGGCATGTGACGCACATCCGGATCCTTGCCCAAATTGCCGATTATTATGACTTTATTAACGCCTCTGGCCATGGCACTACCTCGTTAAGCTATAAGCCCAGCTATGTGGGCGAGAATGAAGGGGCTAATTTACTACAGCGTGCTGTGCGCGCCTAGCGTGCGGCTAAAATTGACGCTGTTCGCTGACCCCGCCACTGGAATTAATCCTACAACCTGCTAAATCGACTGCTGCCCAGTGTCGAGGTGCATGGTTCAAGCGGCCGCTTCCGCAGGCATCGCAGAGAATTGTTGCAAAGCCTCTTGATCAACCGTTTTACGGTCGACCTTCAGATAAGCGACGCCATCTTCAGGTATGACGACAGCCTCAACGACACCGCGAACCGCTAACAATCTATCCACCAATTGTTGGGCACCTAATTCATCCACTTTGCCAACGTTGATCATTTGATTGCTCACATAACGCGGCTCGTCCATGGTTTTGGCTAATAACAGCCACAACAGAGCGACGGCAGCACAAAACAAAAACACCGAGGTCATGCCAAAGGCGCCGTACAAATAGCCTCCTGAAACGCCACCGACGAAGGCGCCCATAAATTGGGAGCTTGAGTAAATACCCATTGCGGTGCCCCGCTTATCGGGCGGCGCCGTTTTAGCAATTAAAGAAGGTAATGTTGCTTCTAAAATGTTAAATGCGGCAAAAAACAGGATTAGAACGCCAATTAACCAAAATAAGTGGCTATGGTTAAACGCAAAAAAAACTTCGGCGAGCATCACGCCCACAACGGCGCCGACAAATACCTGCTTCATGCGCCGCTGCTTTTCAGCACGAATAACGAAAGGGAACATCACAGCGATGGCTAGAACCATTACCGCAAGGTAAATCATCCAGTGCAGGTTAGAGGGCAGTGCCGCGCCATCGCGCAAGGCCAGCGGTATGACCACAAAATTGGCGGTCAAAACAAGGTGCAAAACGAAAATACCGGCGTCAAGACGCAATAATTGTTTATCGGCAAAAACTTCTTTGAACTGGGCTGGAATCGCTTGTGCATCACGACGCAGACGGCTTTCTACAGGTTGAGGCACGCAGCGCTGCAAAACGGGAATCGCGGCAATGGCCAAGACAGCCGTTAACCAAAAAATGCCTGACACGCCGATCCAACTGTCTAGCAATGGACCAAAAACTAAGGCGATACTGAAAGACAAACCGATGGTGGTGCCGATGAACGCCATCACCTTAACGCGGTGCTCTTCACGCGTAAGATCAGCGGCCAAGGCCATAACGACGGCGGCGATAGCACCGCTACCTTGCAGAGCGCGCCCTAGAATGACGCCCCAAATACTGTCGGCCAACGCCGCCACCACGCTGCCCAAGGCAAATATCACTAGCCCTGCAATAATTACCGGCTTGCGGCCGAAACGATCCGACGCCATACCAAAAGGAATGCCTACTACCGCTTGAGTCAGGCCATACATGCCGATTGCAAGCCCAATCAACGCTGGCGTGGTGTGCTCCAAATCCCCCGCATACAACGCGAACACCGGCAGAATCATAAATAAGCCCAACATCCGCAGGGCGTAAATTCCGGCCAGGGAATACGCGGCCCGCCGCTCAGTGGGGTTCATACCTTCAGTGGTCATGCTTAATCTCGATCCGATAGTCACACTAGAGCGCTTCAAACTACGCTTCGTCGATGTGGTTTTTTGCCTGACAGTGGTAGAAAGGCGTATATTAGCAGGTTGCTCAATTGTCGGGAAATAAAGGATGGATGCCATACGCATTCGCGGCGCGCGCACCCATAATCTAAAGAACATAGATATTGATTTGCCGCGCAATAAGCTGATTGTAATCACCGGGCTATCCGGCTCGGGCAAATCGTCATTAGCGTTTGATACGATTTATGCGGAGGGTCAGCGGCGTTACGTTGAGTCCCTGTCCAGCAACGCGCGGCAATTTCTGTCGGTGATGGAAAAGCCCGATGTGGACCATATTGAAGGGCTGTCGCCCGCGATTTCAATTGAACAGAAATCGACCTCGCATAACCCGCGCTCTACCGTCGGCACAGTCACTGAGATTTACGATTATTTGCGCCTACTATTTGCGCGCGTCGGCGAACCCCGTTGTCCGAAACACGACGTTGTCTTAGCCGCCCAAACGGTCAGCCAGATGGTCGATCAAGTCCTGGCATTGCCCGAAGGCACGCGAGCGATGTTGCTTGCGCCGTTAGTCCAAGATCGCAAAGGCGAGCACGTGCAGTTGTTGGAGCAGTTACGTGTACAGGGTTTCTTGCGCGCTCGCATAGACGGCAATGTCGTCGAACTAGAATCGGCGCCACGTTTGGATTTACGTAAGAAACACACCATTGAAGTGGTCGTTGACCGCATCAAGGTGCGGCCGGATCTGCAACAACGCCTCGCAGAATCCTTCGAAACTGCGCTTGGCCTCGCCGATGGCATCGCTAGCCTCGCCTACATGGACGAACCGACAAAACCCGAAATCACCTTCTCGGCTAAGTTCGCCTGCCCCACCTGCGGTTATAGCGTTAGCGAGCTCGAACCAAGGCTTTTTTCCTTCAATAATCCTGCCGGCGCCTGCCAAAGTTGCGACGGCTTGGGGGTTAAACAGTTTTTTGACCCGACACGCATCGTGCCTCACCCCGAATCGTCGTTATCCAATGGCGCCATCCGTGGCTGGGATAGGCGCAATAGTTACTACTTTCAAATGCTTACTTCTCTTGCGAAACACTACGACTTTGACGTCGATACGCCGTTTGAATCGCTCAGCGCTGCGACCAGAAAGGTAATTTTATACGGTAGTGGCGAAGACGAAATCAAATTTCTTTATTTGAATGAACGCGGCAAGCCAACCCACAAACGCCATAGCTTTGAGGGGATTATCCCCAATATGGAACGCCGTTATCGCGAAACTGAATCGTCAGTGGTACGCGATGATTTAGCGAAATACATCGGTAATCAGGTGTGTCCAGAGTGCCGAGGCACACGTTTGCGCACCGAAGCGCGTAATGTGTTCGTTGCCAACAAAACCTTGCCCGAAATTACCGCCATGCCGATAGGCCGGGCGCGCGCTTTTTTTAACGACTTGAGCTTGCCGGGGTGGCGCGGCGAAATTGCCGGCAAAATTCTCAAGGAAGTCGTTGCACGATTGACGTTTTTGGCCAATGTGGGTTTGGACTACCTGCATCTTGAACGCAGCGCCGACACCCTCTCTGGTGGCGAGGCGCAACGTATTCGCCTCGCCAGCCAAATTGGCGCGGGATTGGTGGGTGTGATGTATGTGCTAGACGAACCCTCCATCGGCCTGCATCAACGCGACAACGAGCGACTGCTTAAGACGCTATGTTATTTGCGCGATTTGGGCAATACAGTGATTGTTGTGGAGCACGATGAAGACGCGATCTGCGCCGCCGATTATGTCGTGGACATTGGGCCTGGAGCAGGCGTGCATGGAGGGCAGATTGTTGCGATAGGCACGCCCGCGGAAGTGCTCAACAATCCCGCTTCATTGACGGGTCAATACATCTCTGGAAAACAGGCAATTGAAATCAGCCTACCGCGCCATTCGCCCGACGCTGAACGCCTCCTTAGCCTGCGCGGTGCCTCCGGCAATAACTTGAAAGGCGTCAATGTCGACATCCCGCTGGGGTTAATGACATGCGTAACGGGCGTATCCGGTTCTGGCAAATCCACCCTCATTAATGACACCCTTTTTCGACAGGCGGCGCTGGCGATAAATGGCAGTGGCGAAGATCCAGCCACTTGCGCCGAGATTGTTGGCCTTGAGCAAATCGACCGCGTGGTGGATATCGATCAAAGCCCCATTGGCCGCACACCCCGTTCGAATCCGGCGACCTATACCGGCCTGTTCACGCCAATCCGTGAATTATTTGCGGGGACGCCAGAGAGCCGCTCGCGAGGCTATACGCCTGGGCGTTTCAGTTTTAATGTTAGAGGCGGACGCTGCGAGGCGTGTGAAGGCGACGGACTTATTAAAGTCGAGATGCACTTTTTGCCCGATATTTACGTTGCCTGCGACGTATGCAAAGGCAAACGTTACAATCGTGAAACCTTAGAGATACGCTATAAGGGCAAGAGCATCCATGAAGTGCTCGGTATGACCGTGGAAGATGCCTTAGCGTTTTTCATCAATATCCCGGTGATCAGCCGCAAGCTTCAAACGCTGATGGACGTCGGCTTGTCGTATATTACATTAGGGCAAAGCGCCACCACGCTTTCCGGTGGTGAGGCACAACGGGTTAAACTATCGCGAGAACTTTCCAAACGCGATACCGGCAATACCTTATATATTTTGGACGAGCCCACCACGGGACTGCACTTTCATGACATCAAGCAATTACTGCGCGTATTGCATCGCTTGCGCGATCAGGGCAACACCATTGTAGTGATTGAGCACAATCTAGATGTGATTAAGACTGCAGATTGGATTGTAGATTTGGGACCCGAAGGTGGCGATAAAGGCGGCGAGATTATTGCGGTCGGCACACCGGAACAGATTGCCGAGATAGCCGAGTCTCATACCGGGCATTTTTTAAAGCGCGTATTGCATAAAGGTACCTTTGTTGCCCATAATTCTGTCCATCCCTCTCTGCCTCTAAAAAGCAGCAGTAAGGCTATCTAGGCAAAAATCAGCACTGGATGGGTTTTCAACGATACTATAACCAAACTCCTAACTTACTATAGGGCGACTCCAAACACCCCTGATTCGTCGTGACCGCGAAAGCTTGAACCCAGCAAATCCATGGCCTGGAGCCCGCTTTGGCGGCACGACGGATTTTTAGATGCGCCCTATTGGTATTTTTTAATCAACTATAGACCTAAAGAGCATTCCATATGAGTAACATGAAAAAAGACCCCGCTTTATCCGTATCCTCATTGTTCATGAGTCGGCTTATTTTCTCTAGCCGATGGCTGCAAGCCCCGTTATACGTGGGCCTTATCGTGGCCCAAGCTGTCTACGTCTACCACTTCATGAAGGAACTCGTACACTTGGTGACCAACACCACGACGGTGACTGAATCAGAAATCATGTTGGTGGTGCTGGGGTTAATTGATGTGGTGATGATTGCAAACTTGCTCATCATGGTCATTATCGGAGGCTATGCAACCTTCGTCTCGCGACTTTATACGGAAGCCCATCCTGACCATCCGGAGTGGTTAAGCCACGTTAATGCCAGCACCATGAAGATAAAGCTCTCCATGGCCTTGATCGGCATCTCATCCA
>JANPPH010000190.1:0-8920 GCA_031428395.1 Gammaproteobacteria bacterium | reverse complement strand
TCAACAGTCATGACGCGCTATGGAACCCAAGAAGGCACGGCACGTGGATACAACCCTGCCAAACGCGGGCGCGCCAGTCATCATCCGCTGATGGCCTTCGTCGCCGATACCCGCATGATTGGCAATTGTTGGCTACGTCCTGGCAACAGTAGTTCTGCTCATAATGTACAAGCTTTTTTGGCCAATACATTGCATCGTTTAGGCAATCAGCATGTCTCGTTATTACGTGCTGACAGTGGTTTTTCTGATAGCGCCTTCCTCGATTATCTCGATGAACAGACTCTGCATTACATCATTGCGCTACGCCAGAATCAGCCCTTGCAAAGAGCGCTGGTCGATGCACAAGGATGGTGGCCGCTATTGGATGAACAAGGTCACCGTGTAGAAGGAATTGAATTGAGTCGTTTTACCTACCAAGCTAATGCGTGGTCAACACCACGCTGGGTAATCGGCATCCGTCAGCCTATTGAACAACGCGTCGCGCCTGAAGGTAAAACGCTCAATTTCTTTGCTGACGATCCAGTGATTAACAAATACCGATTCTCTGCATTAGTCACCGATTTAGATTTGCCTGCCGTTATTACCGTTATTGCGGACACCCAAAGTTTTGCTCCTTAGAGCAAGGCAACCGTATGGTAATCCACTTCTCACATAAGCCATCAAAAAAGCCTTACAATATCAAACAACTATTAGCCCTATCGGTCTGAGAGTAGCCGAAGCACAAACGCAGGTCAACAATGCTTCAGACGGTTATTCGTTAGCCAGCATAACCGTTAGGTCAGAGATCGGCAATTTCTCATACAGCACTATCGGAGGACAAGGAAATGACCCGACACCAGAAACTCAAGGGACGCATTCTTATCATGTTTATTGCCATGTTTTTTGGCGCTGCGGCTCACGCAGAGTTAACGCTCGGCATCCACCCCTTTAAGCCACCAAGCACCCTTATCAAGTCTTTCACACCCCTCGCCGAATATTTAAGCCACAAGCTGAATGAGCCTGTGTCGATTAAGATATCGAAGGATTATCAAACCCACATTGACTCGGTCGGCCAGGACAAATTTGACCTTGCCTATATGGGACCGGCCCCTTATGTGCAAATGGTGCAAGCGTATGGACAAAAACCATTATTGGCTCGACAAGTCATCAACGGCAGTCCCGTCTTTCACGGCAAGATCTTTGTTCGCAAGGATAGCGCCATTCAGTCTATTGAGGAATTGAAAGGCAAGCGCTTCGCGTTTGGCGACCATAACTCCACCATGGGCCACTTGGTGCCACGTTTTATGCTGTGGCAAGCCGGAGTGCGGGGAGAACAATTAGCCAGCTTTAAGCATGTCAGCGATCACATGAACATTGCACTAGCAGTGCTGGCGGGTGATTTTGATGCTGGAGCGGTCAAGGAAGATGTATTCTTTGCGCAGGAGCAACGTGGGTTAAGAGCCATTGCTACATCGCCACCTATATTCGACCATCCATTCGTCGCCAGCAAACGATTACCTGCTGAAAAGGTAGAGGCCCTGCGCAATGCGCTATTGAACGTGGCGAATGAACCTAATGGCAAGGAGATTTTGCAAGCCATGACACCAGGCGTCACGGCACTGGTGCCAGCGGCTAATCAAGACTACGACAACTTGCGGGGCATACTTAACAAGCTCAAGGAACTGGGGATTAATCCTTGACGGAAAGGGCGAAGACAGATACGTCTCGAACAATTAGTCGCCGCGCTCTACTTTACTTCAGCCTTGTGCTTGCCATCTTTTTGGTGGGCGCAGAGAGCGTCATCTTATACAAGCAACGCCTATTCCTAACCGAAGAAATCAATCGTGAGTTAACAGCGCAACTGGACTTACTTGGCGAAGCGGCGGTGGAGTCGCTGCTGCGTTCCGATTATGCGTCAGTGGATCGACTTGTACAGAACTGGGCGAAGGGACAGCGGGATATAATAGCAGTGGAAGCGACCACGCCCAACGGCTTTGTCCTTGCCACGTTTAAGCGAGACGGAGACTGGCATACGCCTATTAGACTAAGCACGAACGTCACGTTTGACGGCGATCGCCTGCTCATACTGGCAGCAACAATGGATCACTCGCGAATCGCGAGCGATTTCGCGGCAATTTTTTATCGCTACTCGCTTGTGGCTGTCGTTTTCATCTTTTTACTCGGTTCTATGCTGTGGTGGACTCTGAAGCGCACAGCTATCATCCCGTTTGAAAACGAAATTCAAAGACGCCTACAGACCGAGCAAGCATTGCTACAACGCACGGCAGAACTTGAAACAGCGAACCAAGAATTGCGGGCTTTCAGTTACTCCGTTTCCCACGATCTTCGCACCCCGTTACGCGGAATTGACGGCTTCAGTCACGCCTTGGAGGAAGACTACGGCGACAAACTGGATGAAACCGCGAAAAGTTATCTCGCACGCGTGCGCACCGCAACGCAGCACATGGGACAGATCATCGACGACTTGCTTTCCTTGTCGCAGGTAACCCGCCAAGAATTGAAAAAGGAGAGCGTGGATCTCAGTCAAATGGCCAAAGAAATCTCGCACGAACTTCAGACCGACCCTGATCGGCAGAATGCGTTCGTGATTACCCCGCAGATACTGGCGCAGGGCGACCGCGGGCTACTTAAAATAGTCATGATCAATCTGCTTGGCAATGCGTGGAAATACACCAGCAAGCATCCTAATGCAACTATTGAATTTGGACTAATCAACCAGGATGGCGAAGCCATTTACTATGTGCGTGATGACGGTGTAGGCTTTGATATGCGCTACGTCCACAAACTGTTTAACGCGTTTCAGCGCCTACATGCTCCCAGCGAGTTTCCTGGCACTGGGATAGGACTCGCCACGGCTGCCCGCATCATTCGCCGCCACGGCGGTCGTATATGGGCCGAAGCCGAGATAGAAAAAGGCGCGACGTTTTATTTTACTTTGCCGGAGTAACCGGCGGGCTTTCTAGCTATAAGTAGTAATCGTGCGCTACCAGCCGTCACGTTGTTGGATTTTTGATAATCCTAGTGTTTTGTCTACGACCTTGGAACGGCAACTCAAATCCGTTTTAGCAACACACCAGCTATGAAGGCGTTTCGCGCGACTTTACCTCACATCAACCACCGCTTTCGCATCAACCAGTGAGACAAAAAAATGGTAAACAGGCCGATCCCGAACAGGGCAATCAGTTGCAGCGGAAAATCAAAAAAACTCGCTCCTTCCAGTAGAATCGATTTGATCGGTCCGTAAAATGGATACGAGGGAATTAAGGGTGCCACGGTGTTTAATTTTTGCGAAAAATCGGAGAGCGCGGAGGGGAGAAGGTGCGGGAGATAAAAGAGAACGCCTAACGCTCGCGCGCTCGCCTGGGTCCGACATAAAAAACCGACTAAGACGCCGAAGGCGCTAAAACAGAATCCGCCTACGGCTAAAAAGGCGACATAATTCAAGCCACCGATAAGATCAAACTCAAACCGCGCCAGTAGCTGTAGAGACAGCGCCGCGACGCCGATCAAAATCATTCCCAAAAATACCTTAGCAAGTAACCACTCCACCTCACGAATCGGGGTTTGCAACAATCCAAGGAGGAGTCTTTTTTCTTTTTCTTCGGCCACTTGCGCTGGAAGGATGATGAAGCCAACTAACAGGACTAGCATCAAAATCCACGTCGGCAACATTTGTTTCTGAATCCCGCTTTCCTGGAGGGAGCGAATCTCTGAAATCCAATTTTTGCTCCTACCCTCCACCACCCGCTGCAGCTCGGAAACGCTCTCAACGATGGTCACCGTTTGCAGCGACGCTTTGGTTAAAACGATAAGAGCTAAGCTTTCGACCTCACTGCCGGCCGGAACTAAAATGCCGTCTCCACGTTTTTCCTTGAGCCACCGCCCCCCCTCCTCTTCGTTGCGCAACCAATGGATCGCGAAGGCGCGATCCGCCGACTGCAGGCTTTGAATCAGCGCACGGGAATACGTTTCTTTTTCCAGCAGCCCTATGTTTATTTTTTTAACAGTAGGGTTGCCTACATCGACTAGTTTCAGCGTGACGAAGATAAAAAGTGGAACAAATAGGACGAGATAGAGCGTCTTATTTTTTAAAGCTATGGCCAGGTCATTAAGCGTTAGAATGACAATGCGTCTAATCATGAGTAGAGTTTCTGATGGATGTCAGATTCGAAATAGTCAGCGGGAGAACCGTCGAAGACGAGTGCGCCTTGATGGAGCGCCATGATCCGGGTGGCGAGGCGTTTGATGTCTTCAGGACGATGGGACGTAAAAACAATGGTTTTACCCGAAGCATGGATTTTTTTCAGCAGAACGTAAACATCCTTTGTCATTTCAAAGTCGAGACCCGACGTAGGTTCATCCAATAAAAGAAAGGGCGGAGCGGCCAGAAGGGCGCGACCGATGCTGACTCGCTGCTTCAATCCTTTGGACAAGACCTGCACCTTTGCATCACGAAACGCAACGAGATTAAGCTCGTTCAAGGTTTCGTCAATGCGCGAAAAAGGGAGTTGGAAAAGGAGGGTAAAGAGTTTGAGATTGTATTCGACCGAAAAGAAGTCAAAGAGATTGGGCGTTTCTGGCACGAAACCTATTTCCTTGACCATCGCCCGTCTGTTTTTTAGGTTAATCCCATCAAACCGGATCTCGCCGCTATCAGGAACCAACCAGCCTGCGAGCATTTTCAAGAGCGTCGACTTTCCCGCACCATTGTGCCCGACTACTGCGATCAGCTCTCCTTTTTTAACATTAAAGTCGGTGGGCTGAAGGCCTCTTTTTTCTTTATAGATTTTGGAAAGTTGGATGACCTCAAGCTGCATGAAAATTCCACTAATGATGAAGCGTGCAGGGAATCTTTGTAGGCTCTTGCCCACCAAGACATTGCAAAGGCCAGAGGATGCGCTGCTAAGTGCGGAGCCTGCAACACGACCAAAGGTCGTGTTGCAGGGAAGAGCAAAAAAGGGTGTGGATGTCCCGTTTTCGCGCGCCCATCATGGGGGTTAACTCTTCCCGTCCCCAACGACGCTTGAACCGCTTCTTATACTCGTTGTACCAAAAAAACAATCAGAAGGACTAAAACAACTACGACTAAAAGACCTTCCATAACGCTAGCTCCTTATAAAGTTAAAATTATTTATTATCGACCCGGCTATTCCAGGCTCATACCAAAAGATAAATAAACGTGCCGCGAGGAAAGATTGCGCTAGACCATCCTTACTAACACGGCACGGGCTAAACCAAAGCAACTGTCTATTTTACATCACTTCGGCTTTCAGTCCGGGTGAATTTTCGCCTTGGAGAAGCCCTGTTTTTTTGAACCAAATGACGTCCTCAAACAAACACAGACGCGACAATCCATCGTCACGGGTGCGACTGCGTTAACTTAACGTTGATCGACAGTCACACCCGCATAGTAGCAACCATTTCAGCTACCTTTCTTAATGTTTCTCTTGATATCACCATAACCCGCCTGGGTCTTACCAACGTTCTTTTGAACATTCCCTTGTATTTCCATAGACTTGTCACCCAAAATCTTGCCGGCGACTTCCTTAACTTTACCTTTGGCTTCTTCTATTCGGCCCTTCACTTGGTCTTTGTTCATAAAGAACTCCTATTAGTAGCCTTAGCTATGGCAGGAGCCCCCGGCGTCAGAATAGTTGTCGCCTCGAGTGTTTCACTGATTGAACATTTGAGGAGTGAATATCATGTCGAAGAAAGTAAGTTATTCTGGCGCCTTCATCGAACAAGCGGTGGGCAAGGTGCTCCAGCGTGGGAATCGCGATCAACACCTAGTCGTTTGTTAATAGGCTGATTGATTGGTTTTTCCCACCTTCATTGGCTATCTCATTTTTTATTGTTAAAGAAGTGGCTCCGCAGCTCGATACTCCTGATGAACCCAAATTTTGCCGGGCTTCACAGAACAAGTTTTCTTTTCGCTGCGACAAAAGGAGATTCTCTATGCATTTCCCACAAAACCTTTGCACTTTTGATAGGGCTTTACGTTTTACAATTGGATTAGTGTGCATTTATCTCGGTTTTTTTGAGGGATCCCTAATCCCCAACGGATTGGTCGCCGTGCTCATAGGCTTATTTGGCGTAATCAATTTATTCGCATGTTTCACATCTTATTGTCCTGTGTATTCAGCCTGTGGCTTTAGTACCCGGCGCTCGAAAAAGCAGCAAGAAACCAACTAATGAGTCAACGCGCAAGGCTACTGCTGATATTCACCCTGACCGCTTTGAGCGCGCTCACATTTTTTGCATTTATCGCCTACGATACAGCCACGGAAACGAGCAGAGACAAGGAGGTTGCCTTGCTACGCCAGGTTTTCGCCAACGACATGAAAGAGGCTGCTGCAGCTATTGCCAGTGGCATTAACATTAACGCTGCTCTCGCCCGCATTAGTCACAATCACCACCAGCAAATGGCCATTGCGGTTTACGACGCAAACAGTGTTGTTATTTACGCCTCGCCGGTATCGCGACCACTGATGCGATTATTGGCTAGGGTAAAGCGAAACGCACAAAGCCTTGGACAATTTGCCGACAGCGGTTTTTCCTATACTTGGTTCCACATTCCGCTACCGGAAAAAAAATTGACCGCAGTGCTTGTTTATGAGGTCGAGCAGGCTCCGGCAGTATCGTTTCTGCATCAGATGGGTTTATCATTGGGCTTTACCGCGTTTATCGTGCTATGGGTAGCATCATGGGCGGCAGTTTATATTTCAAATCTGATAGACAAATTGAGCGAGCAAAAAAACGTTCTGGAATATCACACATTGCACGACGGCCTTACCGGCTTGCCAAACCGCACGATGCTTTATAGTGAGCTAGGGAGAAAAATAATAAGCGCTAAGCATGAAGCATCGCAATTTGCATTGTGTTTTATCGACCTAAACGGCTTTAAGGATATCAATGACTCACTTGGACATCAATTCGGCGATGAGCTGCTTATCGAAGTCGCGAAGCGCTTAACGGCAGCAACACGCGCTTCAGATATGGTTGCGCGCCTGGGTGGCGACGAATTCGCCATCCTTCTTCGCGGCTCTGATATTTCAATGTACGAAATCGCGCTGCAAAGATTAAGCTCAACCTTGGAAGCAGTGATTCAGCTGAACACCAAAAACTGTTTCGTATCGTCAAGCATTGGCATTGCTTTGTTTCCTGCTCATGGCGCAGACGTTCAAACGCTTTTGCGAAACGCTGATATGGCTATGTATAGCGCAAAGAAAAGCCGACTTCGATATCAATTTTATAATCCAGGAATACTAGCACCGAATTCGCAACCAACCTCAGAATTCAAACCCGCCATTTGATGGATGATGAGATGCCAGTGTCTCATTAGCAAAACACCATTAACACCGCCTCGTAGGTAATGACTACGAGTACCTTTGCACGAAGCCCTTGTCAGCGAGCCAAACAACTCATCTATTTTTAAAAAAACAACAATACAGTTGCTATGTTGTGTTATGCCTTTTTTTTTCAACAAATCGACTAAGAATTTGAGAATTGGAGAGAATCAGTAGAGAATTAGTGGACATCCATGAAAAGAATATATTTCCGTATTTTTTCTAAGCGGCGCGTGATATCGCGAACTCGCCGACTATTGTTCGGCCCGCAGGCTATCCCGCAGTGAACGGATTTCGCGCGATGGTAGGGGTAATACAGGACAGCCACAATTTAGTACTCGCGGTGCGTGCGCGTCAGTTCAGAGGCGCGAATAGCCACCTGCCCTGGTCTCGGAAACAGCATTACGACAGCATTACAGGACACCCAAAACGACAGCATTACAGGACACCCAAAATAATTTCTAAGTACCTGAAAATCAGGCGTAAATTCTAATAAAAAATGCCTGGAGTGGCAATCTTGTTTGATGGGTGTCCTGAGTCTGTTTTACTGGTTAAGGTGGTGGACACGCGATCCCCTAACACGAGTCCAATATTGTTAGGAGACTGCAAACCACCCACAGTGAGAATACTCTTAGTAACACCATTACGGCGGTTACTCGCTAGGTGTCGCACGCGTACGATATCCCCTTTTTTGACCCAGCCCGGATTTTTCGTGAAAGGGCCATTGTTGATATTGTAGGTGCCGTTCTTAATATTTAAGGGGACAAAAGTAGCGTCAGATATCCCGCTAATTTTAATGGGATGGCTAGTCACCGTTGAGCGCGGTGCAACACGGTCGCGGCTGGTCGAACGTAGAGCGTTAGGCTTAAGATCGAAATCGTCGTTTAAGTAACGAGCTATCTCTTGATAACGGTAATCCTCGCCATTGGATGCAAGAATAAATTTTCCGTCGGGTTGTAGAGACAACTGTCCAGATACATTTTTTAAAGAAAAATCAACGAGTGAAAATTCATTAATGCGTACTATTGCCCTTTCCTGCACATAACCTCCATTATCAAGGTAATTTTCTGAAAATCCTGAAAATAAAAATTTGCCGTTAGGGTGCATCTCTACATCGTTTATCCAATCAAGGCCAGGGGAGTAACTCGAAAAGCTTGGATCTAACATACCATCAGCATTTAGACGGTTTATTTTGAAAATATAGAATGGGTTATCGCCATCAGGCGGAAAACTGCCAGCGACGTAAATTTTATTGTTTGGCGTAATTAGTAATTTTTCCATTAGAACTCGTTCACCGGATGAGAATTTTTTTATGCCATTTTCACCAAACGTTAGGTCCATAACACCTGTAGCCTTTAGGCGTGCCAAATATGACCCTAAAAAATAACGTTGGGGACGTTCAAATATGGAGACCTCTTCTCCAACTAGAATATTACCGGTTGAACGATCAACTTTAAGTGCTTCTACATCAAAATTTTCCTCTATATCTGGGTTTGGAGATGGAATTCGTATTACGCCACCGGTAGCAAAACTAGGATCTAAACTACCGTCCGATTTGAGACGAATTACATAAA
>JANPPH010000189.1:0-4537 GCA_031428395.1 Gammaproteobacteria bacterium | reverse complement strand
GCCGACAGCTCCTCAATCATCGTGCGGCGGAACGTGAAGAGCTCGCTCGTAGTGATCGCAAGTGTCGCAAGTAAAACCAGGGTGGTGCTGGTCAACACCATAATCGCGGTTAACTTGCTTTTTATCGACGCGTCTCGAAAGTTCTTCACTGATCTTTCTCGGCAGAAGGTTCGTCGATAATCGTTGCTAAACTGAGGAGTTTCGAACTAATACGCAAGTTCGCGCGCCGTGCGGCATTGATATTGATTTCGAAATGTACTTTGTTGTTGATTAGCACCAAATTAATCATACCTCCAACGCGCGCAAAATTTCTCGTGTCGCTAATCGTTAGGATGGGTGAGTGCGAAATGGATGTAATCAAGCGTGTTAACTGACGTTCATCAGTCACGCCGATGAAAATTATCTGACAGTATTTAAAGTCCGTTTCTGCGGCGACATTCATAACCTGAATTTCTCGCCCTTGTGCCTTTTTTTTATGAATAAGATCGAATGTAGAGCCGAACAGGTTTTTTCCATAAACGCACACATTTATCGGCGAGGCGGGGGACGAAAATGTGTCACTTGGCCAGTCAACGAATTTCGCAAAGTTATAGATAAAGGCTGCTTTTATTGAATACTCTTCGGTAGCAGTCGTTGCCTCGGCATGACTAGTTGAACACTGGAAACACAGAACAGCCGCTAGAACTAGGCGTGCTATAGCCGACAGAATCGCACGTAAAAAACAATCGCCGAGCGTCGGCGCGATCGAGGGGCGCGATGATTGCCTATGCAATACCATTTGCATTTGTTAGCGAACAGAAAGCGTTAGATTGATCGAGTTTTGTTGATGTCGAATTACCACCGCCATGCGACTTTTCCATAGGCGCTCCGCTCGACTTCAGTCGCCTGAGTGTTAATCAGTTCCGACGCGAATTCAGGATGATGGCTGTCAAGTAAGTTCTGTAGGCCAAGAACCAATTCCACATGTTTGATAGGCTGCCAGCCCAGCCGCAGATCAAGAGTTGTATAGCGTGGTACGTTTAGGCTGTCTAAGGCATCGACGTAGCGCAACCATGCATCGAATTCGACGTTATGAGTAATATCCGTTGAAGCACGGATCGAAAGTTGGTGCGTCGGGCTCTTGGTTTCTGCTTCTTGCGCGGTCGTGTCGGTGCTTGCCGTCTCTAAGCGCATGTCGAGAAAGCTGTAAGCGCTATGTAGTAGCCAATTGTTGTGGGGTTGCCAGTCCATCACCACCTCAACGCCGTATGCATATCCGTCCATTTTTCCACTCATCGTACGCGGCACGATAAGGTAATCCGTAGCGGCGCATGGCGGTGGATTGCCGGTCATTCTGCAATAACGCGCGCCCGTTTCGAGTGTGCGCAGCTTGTCATAGTCATTATAAAATGTAGCGATGTCCCAAGACGCTCGGTCAGATACACGGATGCGGTAGCCTAGCTCATAGGCGAGCAATTCTTCCGCCTGCAAATCCGAATTTCCTACAACCTGAATCAGCGCGGGCCAAGCACTTGGATTCTGACCCGGTGTTCGCGGCGCGATGGTCCGGCTGTTGAATTTAACGCTATCGTCGGCGCGCGAGGGAGTTCTAATGGCGCGTGAAATGGCTGACCATAAGCTCTGTCGTTCGGAGATTAACCATACTAGCCGTGCGTTGGGTTGAATTTCCGAGCCGGTGAGATCGTTGTGTTCGAACTTTGAGCCGATAGTCGCGCGCACGTTGTCGGAAAAGAGTGAAAACTCATCTTGCACGAAGGCGCTTAGCAACGAATCCGCGCGTTCTTCGGGCGTAAATTGAACTGCTGACGTGCCACTAATGCTATCGGTGATTCGCCGATAACCCGCCCCCCAAACTACAGCATGCGATTGCGCAAAGGAAAGCGAGTGTTGGAAATCGAGATCCGCAATGTTGCGCTCGTCAATACCCACAAGGCTCGGGTTTTCGCGCTTATTAGTATCGTAGTAAAATTGCAACGATAGGTCGGACGTGGTGGAGTAAAGATGTTGCCAACGAGCTAAAAGATTTGCCCCAGACATGGTGTTATCTTGCACGACGGCCTTACTATAAGGTGCGGTCGTAGTCGGAATGAACACAGTTTCCCCAGTACGCCCCTGATACACATCGCCTTGCACGGTATAGTTATTGGAAGCTTGACGCGTATCGAGGCGAAAGCCAGCGCGTGCCATGTCCCAATCATCGGTAGCCTCTGCACCGCTGTTGATGAACGCGCTATCACGGCTGAGATACTTGGTATAGGCGCGAAAGCTGGTTGCGTCACTTAACTTCGCCCCAAAACGTGCACTGGCGAAGCCACGTTCCTCGGTTCCGGTGCCTATAGAAACGACGGCTCCTTGGGTATCTTCGGCCCGTTTCGTAATGATGTTGATGACACCATTAACCGCATTAGCGCCCCAAAGCGTCGCGCCCGGTCCGCGAATCACTTCGATACGCTCAATATCCTCAAGTACTGTGTCCTGGGTTTCCCAGAAAACGCCAGAAAATAGTGGCGTATAAATGCTACGGCCGTCGACCAACACCAGCAACTTGTTGGCGAAACGACCACTAAAACCGCGCGACGAAATCGACCACTTGTTCGCGTCTAAGCGCGCGACTTGCACACCGGGAACCATGCGCAGAGCCTCGGCGATGGATCGCACCCCGGAGCGCCGTAAATCTTCGTTTGAAATAACATAAATGGCAGCAGCGGAATGTGACAAATGTTGAGATTTTTTAGTCACTGACGTAACTTCGATCGTCATCAGATCTTCCAGGCTAAGTGCCAAAAGATCTGCCTTTGCTGCTTGTGCATAGGAAATAGTCGAGTTAAAAACCAGCGCCAAAGAAAATGCTGCACGAGCCAATGTTTTTATCGCGTTCATGTACCAGGTCTTTGACTAATAAACAGGTAATCTAAATTCCGCAGTCGATTCAACCCAGATTCAGTGCTTCGTGCAGCCGCAGCAGAGAGCTAAAGGAAAGTCTGGGTTCAACTGCCAAATCTAGGAATAAAGGGGCGCAGGCAATGCCTAGGCCCAGCCGGATAACTATCGGCTTTAAAGTGCGGGGCTTTAACGGGCTGGAGAATGCGAAGAAGAAATTCAGAGGTGCGACATGGTCGGCGAATAAGCAGAATCATCGATTTCGATCGGAATAGCGGTGGAGGGCACAGCACGCTGCGTTTCCAATTCTTTAAAATTCCATAACTTTGGATCCATCAGTTGACTAGGTTGAATGCTGCTGAGGGCATGCAAGATGTTGCTCGGAATTTTCGGGTTTTCTGTTGCAAGGTCATCAATCAACCGTTTCACGCGTTGGCGGGCAAGATTATCCTGCGAGCCGCATAAATTACACGGAATAATCGGAAATTCCTGTTCCTTGGCGTACTGGATTATGTCCTTTTCCTGACAATACGCGAGAGGCCTAATAACGATGTGCTTTTTGTTATCCGTAAGCAACTTGGGCGGCATAGAGCGAATTTCGCCGCCATACAAAATCGACATTAGCAGAGTGCGAACTAAATCGTCACGATGATGACCCAAAGCGATTTTTGTAAACTCATGCTCCTCGGCATAGCGATAAATATTACCGCGTCGAAGTCTTGAACAAAGCGAGCAATAAGTTCCACCCTCCGGTATTTTTTCGATCACTACCGAATAAGTATTGCGGCGTAGAATTTCGTAAGATATGCCTTTGGCCTCAAGCCATCCGCGTAACCCAGCGTCATTCCATCCCGGTTGACTTTGATCGAGCGTAAACGCAAATATTTCAAATTTCCGATTCGAACGCAGTTGCAATAAATGCAGCATCGACAACAAGGTGTAGGAGTCTTTACCCCCCGAAAGGCATACCATGACTCGGTCGCCTTTTTGGATCATATTGAACTCACTGATCGCCTTGCCAGTATAATGCAGCAGCTTCTTTTCAACTTTCGATTCGGCCAATTTAACGTTCTCACAAGACAAGAAAAACGCCTATTTTACTGTGAAAACGCCACTCCTGTCTGTAATCTGACGCGGTAAACAGCGGTATTTGAAGCCTCTTTTTGATATGCTTGTCAATAATTGCCAACAAATAGTTTTTATCGAGGTTAAACGTCATGCCCGTATACCGTTCAAGAACCACGACTCACGGCCGCAACATGGCTGGGGCTCGCGCCCTGTGGCGCGCTACCGGCATGCAAGACGGTGATTTCGGCAAACCGATAATAGCCATTGCTAACTCCTTCACTCAATTTGTCCCAGGACACGTGCACCTAAAGGATCTAGGGCAATTAGTCGCGCGCGAGATTGAAAAAGCAGGTGGAGTAGCCAAAGAATTCAATACCATTGCGGTGGACGACGGCATTGCAATGGGACATGCCGGAATGCTGTACAGCTTACCCTCGCGTGAATTGATTTCCGATTCCGTGGAATACATGGTCAACGCACATTGCGCCGACGCCATCGTGTGCATTTCCAATTGCGACAAGATCACCCCCGGCATGCTAAATGCAGCCCTGCGTTTAAACATCCCGACCATATTCGTGTCAGGCGGGCC
>JANPPH010000188.1:0-2246 GCA_031428395.1 Gammaproteobacteria bacterium | reverse complement strand
TGATGCGGCATTGGAAAAGATGGCATCTGGAGGCGCGGCGGGCGCCTTGGGCCGCGGCGGCATGCTGACAAAAGTACGGGCGGCAAATTGGGCTGCCCGCTCTGGGACAGCCACCATTATCGCCAGCGGACGGGAGCCTGAAGTTCTAGAGAAAATCCAGCAAGGCAATGAAATCGGAACCTTAATTTTCCCTGCGCAAGAGCCGTTGGCAGCACGCAAGCAATGGTTAGCGGGCCATTTACAAGTACGCGGCAAGGTCACGCTTGATGAAGGCGCGGTGCGCGTGTTGTTAGAGTCTGGGCGTAGTCTACTTCCCATTGGCGTCGTCAGTGTCGAGGGCAACTTCGCGCGTGGCGAGTTGGTGGTCTGCATTGGCCCAGACAACCGCGAAGTAGCGCGAGGTCTGATCAATTACAATGCCCAAGAAACGCAAAAAATAATGCGCCAACCTAGCCACCGGATTGCTGAATTGCTGGGCTACGTGGATGAGCCGGAGTTGATCCATCGGGATAATTTGGTGGTGGGTAGTTAGACTACGCCAGTTTGTTTCACACTCATCATCCACCGACAAGAAGCGCCTTGCCCTCGTTAAGCAGAAATTCGTATAGCGTTTTTGCAAGGACGGATAATTGTTTGCCTTTGGGATAAACGATATACCAATTGCCCATCAATGGAAAACCGCTTACGGGTAGAGCCATGAGTTTGCCTGCCGCCATTTCATTCGTTAATGCATGACGCGACAGCACGGCAATGCCTAGTCCGCCTACCACGGCTTGCTTAATCGCTTCATTGCTGCCCAATTCCATTGACGAAGTGATGCGTACGTTATGTGCTTTCAATAGTCTTTCTAAGGCCATGCGGGTTCCCGAGCCTCGTTCGCGTAGAATGAAATTTTCGTCTGCGATACGCGCTAACGGAATGCACGCGTTTTTTGCCAACGAATGGCTTGTTGATGCGATTATCTCCAGCGGGTTTTCAACAAATACGATGGCTTCGACATCGTCGTCGTGCGGCGGTTGGCCGAGAATATAAAAATCATCCAGATTGTCCTTCAACCGTTCCAGTAGCGCCTCACGATTTAATAGTTTCAGCGATACGGTAATCCCTGGGTAACGTTGCAAAAAAACGCCTAGTAAGCGCGGTGCAAAATATTCGGTTGTCGTTACCGCGGCAATGCGTAAATTACCTTGCTTAATACCCTTTAGGTTAGCAATAGCCATTTCAAATCGCGTTAGATCCGCAAAAATAGCGCGGCTAGTAACGATCAATTCGCGGCCCGCTTCAGTGAGAAAAATACGCTTGCCGATTTGCTCGAATAATGGAGCCCCTGCCATGGCAGTCAATCGTTTGATCTGCATTGATAAGGTGGGTTGGGTTACGTGCAAGGCGAGTGACGCGGCGGTGAAACTTCCATGATGGGCCACTGCTTCAAAGGCACGAAGTTGCCGCAGAGTAAGGTGCTTCATGTAAACTACCTATAGTTAGTAAGCTATGGAAACGATATTTTTATTCAATTTTACTTATATATCGTGCTAAGGCATAGTGCTTCACAAGGAATCTTTGTTATTTTGATTCCGCTGACAAGTAACACAACCAGGAGAGCAGTCATGCAAAAGTTTAATGTTTTCAAGAAGAACCTCGATTTTGCAGAGCGGTTTCTACGCGCAGTGTTCGCATCAGTACTCTTTGTTTTGATTATTGGTGGCGATCTGCCAAGCGTCGAGTGGAAACTGGTCTTCACTATTGTTGGATTTCACTTAGCGATGTCCGTCGCTATGGGATGGGATCCCTTAACCGCTATCGTTCGAGCAATTATGCTCCAAGTCGTGCCGCGTTTTAGACGCTATTTTGACCCCTTCGGCAAAAGAAGGCATGCGGACATCATGAGCTGAAGTCATTAGCAGAAGAAGGGCGCGTCGGCTGGACGCGCTCTGTTTTCTGTTTTGCTAGAGTATTTTTCCGCTACCTATTTTTTGTCTTTTCTTCCCCTCCCCTCCCCACCCATATATATAGACGCCGCCGAGCACTGCAAGACAGCGAGGTCCAAACCCGTAGGGGCGCCGCATGGAATGCGATGGCACTGCGGGTCATATCCTCAAAGCCTTTTAGTGCTCGGCAGCATTTTGGGGGTAAGAAAAAGCCAGGAAAAACGCATTAATAGGAGCTTGGGGAAAGGAGCGGAATAGTTAGTTTTTTTCAGCGGTATGGCGGTAGGGGTGTAAATCGTAGAGGCAAAAAAAGTCGGC
>JANPPH010000187.1:0-8299 GCA_031428395.1 Gammaproteobacteria bacterium | reverse complement strand
TCTTTTCTCGCGCAGATTCAGTGCGTTGTGCAGCCGCAGTAGAGTGCTAATGGAAAATCTGGGTAAACGAAGAACGCCACCCGAAGGTGGCGCTCAGTACTACATACATCTAACTACTTAAGCGAACTGCAGTGCAACACCCTTGTTGCTGCGACGGCGCGCAACCATGGTGACGCCAAGCAAACCAAGAGCCATCAAGGCAATGGATGCAGGCTCAGGAACTTTAATGTCTTCAATGGCGAAGAGACCATCGTTGAACTTTGCATCGCCCGTGTTCTCGAATGCAAGAATCCAATCGTTGTTGCCCGAAAAGCTAGCCATGTCCGTGCCGCCACCATCAACGATGTCAATGGTTGAGCCAGAAGCCAACTGATAAGTCAACGCATTTGAATTGCCAGCGTTTTTGGAATCTTCGGTATAAACTTTACCGCCTAGCGCATTTTCAAAGTAAAAACCAAACAAAGAGCCGAAGCCTGCAGCGACGGTCGCATTGTTGATTGACAGCGTACCGGCGGTGTTAACTTTGAATGTCGCGGTATCTGCAGCACTACCGACGTTGAGTGAATACTCGGAACCATTGCTATAGGAATAAATGCCGAGCTTGCCTACGCCGGAAACCAAGCTAACGAGGTATGCAGCGGAATCTGTTTCAGCGCGTTGCCAAATAGCAGCACCGCTTTGATCGGAAACTACATCAATTGCAGGGCTCAAATTGGTGGAAATCAACAACCCATTAAGGGTGCTCAGGGTCATTGCGTCGCCAACTGGGCGCACGTTGTACATATCTGCGGAAGCGGCTGCGCTTACTAATCCGGCAAGTATGCCCCCCACGATTGCAATCTTTCTTGTTACCATTTCTTATCTCTCCAAAAATTATCAGTTATTCGAATGTCCATAATGCCACAATTTCGGGTAAACATCAAAGCTACAACGTTATATTAGCAATATCCACGCCAGTGATCGTAACGTACTGAATAAAATAAACTATCGGGGAGAGCAACGATGCCATTAAGGACAATTTAACGGTAACTGTAAAGTTTTTCGACAGTACGCTGTCGCTAAATAGTGACAGTGATGACCTGCTTCACAATAGAAGCCAAATTTATTGCGACTGATTCTACTTTGTCGGCGTCCAACCCTTCCACCATCACTCGGACTACAGGTTCAGTGCCGGACGGTCTCAACAAGACGCGACCCTGGCCATTTAACTCGCGCTCCGCACTAAGTACTGCGCTTTGAATCGGCGCCAGACTTAAAATGTCGATTTTTTTATCCATTACAACATTTATCATCGTTTGCGGATATTTTCGCATGCCGTCTTTGAGCTCATAAAGAGTCTTATTCGCTTTGAACATGGCGGCCAACACTTGCAAGGCTGCGACAATGCCATCGCCCGTGGTAGTTCGATCCAGGCAAATAATATGACCGGATGTTTCGCCGCCTAGAATGCCTGCGTGTTCTTTCAGCGCTTCCATGACGTAACGATCTCCGACTGCTGCGCGACGAAACGGTGCGCCGAGCGCGCTTAGCGCATGTTCAAGACCAAGATTGCTCATGACAGTGCCAATGACAGGGCCTGACAACAAATTTGCTTCGATTCGCGAGCGCGCAAGAATATAGAGAATTTCGTCGCCATCGAGCAATGCACCAGTATGATCTACCATGGCCACACGGTCGCCATCGCCATCGAAAGCAATGCCTAGGTCTGCACTATGATCTAACACAGCTTGCTGCAACGTTTGAGGGTGTGTTGAGCCAACTTCATCGTTGATATTTAAGCCATTGGGCTCTGCCCCAATTTCGATGACGTTTGCCCCAATTTCCCGAAACACATTAGGAGCAATATGATAGGTAGCGCCGTGAGCACAGTCGACAACGATATTCCAGCCGCGAAAATACATACTGGCAGGTATCGTGCTTTTGCAAAATTCTATATAACGGCCAGGCGCGTCTTCGATCCGCACAGCTTTCCCTAGCTTGGAGGAATCTACTGTGGTGAGTGGCTTATCCAGCTCCATTTCAATGGCAAATTCGACTTCATCGGGTAGCTTAGAGCCGTCCGCAGAGAAGAATTTGATGCCGTTGTCGTAGTACGGGTTATGGGACGCGCTGATGACAATGCCGGCTTGGGCGTGAAAGGTACGGGTTAAATAGGCGACACCTGGCGTAGGCATAGGACCGAGTAAATGGATATCTATCCCAGACGCGGAAAGGCCCGCTTCTAAGGCGGACTCGAACATATAACCGGAGATGCGGGTGTCCTTGCCTATCAGGACTTTGCCAGATCCTTCCCGTGCCAAGACGCGACCCATTGCTGCACCTAGTCTTAACATAAACTCAGCGGTGATGGGTTCTTTACCGACTTTGCCGCGTATTCCGTCCGTGCCAAAATATTTTTTTTTCATGACTCCCCCCTAGCGGCTTGTGTCAACGCGCACCTTTGCCGAATAGGATCACTTCAACCGTCTGCAGCAATACCGTGAGATCAAGCATAAGGTTATGATTTTTGGCGTAAAAGAGATCAAATTGCAGTTTTTCCAAGGCGTCTTCTTCCGAAGCACCATAAGGATAACAGATTTGTGCCCAACCTGTGATGCCTGGCTTGACGCGATGGCGCTCATTGAAATAAGGAATTTTTTCAGCCAATTGTTCGACAAACTCAGGGCGCTCCGGGCGTGGGCCAACAAAACTCATATCGCCTTTAAGCACGTTAAACACTTGCGGCAATTCATCGATACGCACTTTGCGGATAAACCTGCCAATGCGCGTGACACGATCATCATTTTGGGTGGCCCAACGCGCTTTACCATCGCTCTCGGCGTCGATGCGCATGCTGCGAAATTTCACGATTCTAAACAGCTTGCCGTCCTTACCGACTCGGACTTGACGAAACAATATGGGTCCGCGGTCTTCTGAGCGAATGGCCACTGCGGTTGCAACCATGAAAGGCAACGTAAGGATTAATAAGAGCAGGCTACAAATAATATCGGCGCCACGCTTTATAAACGCGCTCCATGCGAATTGGCGAAAACCTTCAGAAAAGATTAGCCAACTAGGATGCAGAATATCGACTTTGACTTTGGAGGTTTCGCGCTCGAAGAACGATTGGACATCAATGACGTCAATACCGCTCATTTTGCAGTCAAGCAGCTCGTCAAGCGGGAAATCGCGACGGCGATCATCAACGGCCACCACAATTTCGTCGATATCAAGGCGATGGGCGAGTTGCAGTAACGTGGCGTCTTTGGCGATAAGTTTATCGCGACCAATTAGATCGTTTTCGCCCTCGACATGAATAAAACCGACGAAGCTAAAGCCACGCTGCTCTGCAGCGCTAGTTTGGAGTAGCTTGGTAGCGCGGTTACCGGCGCCCAGCACCATGATGCGACGCTTTAATATTCCGTGCACTTTGTAAAAAACCACCCGCACGATAACGACACCGACGAAAGCGATAGCCAGCGCGATGCCGACCGCGCCACGCCCGAGGTAAAGCGAGGGAGCAACGTAAAACAGGAGGCTCATCGCTATCATACTGCCAAGAAAGCCGAGCAAAATACGTGCAAGCTTGCCGTGAACACCCGATCCATATTGCTTCTGGTAAAGCCCCATGGATGTCATGCTCGCACCTAAAATAACGGTGAAGGCCAGTGCCCTAGGGAACACCGAGCCGCCAATATTTTGCGCAATGACGTCTGCGCTTAAGCCGTAAAATCGTATCCCGACGCCCACATAGGTGGAGGCCATGAATATGAATGTTTCGACAATGGCAAGTACCAGGAAAACAGCAGGTATGTGTTGATTGAAGATTCTTAGCGTAGCCATTTAGACAACCCACTTTCGGTCAAGAGCTCGATGAGCTCAAGAAACCAAGCCGTAAAGCAAAAGTTATTTCTAGGCAGATATCGGCGACATACTTGAAAGATTGAATTCTTAAAGAGCGATTCTTCCCTAATCAAGGATGAGCGATACTATCACTACAATGACATTTATCAAGTGCATATTCACACCCTGAGCACCAACATTCTAGCGTTTGTGTTCAACCCAGATTTTCCATTAGCACTCTACTGCGGCCGCACAACGCACTGAATCTGCGCAAGAAAAGATGAAAAACAGTCTGTCACCGTAGAGTGACTACGCCTCCAACTGTTTTTCATCTTTTCTCGCCCGTCTTCAGCACCTTGCGCACCCTCGCTACGAGGCTAATGGAAAATCTGGGTTTAACTTTGCACAACTCAGCACAACCTTAAGGGTACCTCTAAAAATTCAAATTCCCGTCATTCCCGCCCCCGATTACAGCACTCGAGGGCAGGCTGCGGCGGAATCCATAAGTTACTGATTTATCGTTTATTTGAAAATCCTGGATTCCCGCCTGCGCGGGAATGACGAATTATTAGAGGTGCCCTTAAGCAACCCCAATGTATACAATGAAAACGTCTGGGACGACAAGAGACCACAAACCTACCGATCAAAGTCGCGGGGTGTTATGCCGATAAGTAAACCACACTTATCGATGCGGATTGGCGATACAAGCACTTTTACATGCTAGAACAGACTGATACAACAGAATCCAAACAAAGAAACGCGAATGTATTCCATACTTGGCGGCCTTTGTTGTTTTTGAATTTGTATCGCCTGATTGTGGCATCGCTGTTCGTCTCGATTGGCCTTTACTCTGAACAGTCGCGGGTACTTGGCGACCATAATCCGCAATTATTTTCAATTGTTAGCATCATCTACCTCATTATAAGTTTAATCGCGTTTATCAGTGAACGTCGGCGCAAACCCGCTTTTACAACGCAAGTATCGGTGCATATATTGCTCGATATTTTTTGCATCACGCTAATGATGCACGCCAGTGGCGGCGTAACCAGCGGACTTGGAATGCTGATCGTGGTGGCCATCGCGAGCGGCAGCATTTTGATCACCGAACAAAACACTGTGCTGTTTGCGGCCATTGCTACCATCACTCTATTGCTGGAGCAGTTCTACAGCCATTTTGAGAATATGATCCCCAGCCCAAGCTATGCCCACGCTGGTTTTTTGGGCGCAACATTTTTTGCGACGGCGGCTGCCGCGCATATTCTCGCTAAGCGTATTCGCGATAGCGAGGCGTTGGCGGAAAAACGTGGCGTTGATTTGGCTAATATGGAGCAGCTAACCCAATATGTAATTCAGCGCATGCAGACGGGAATTATGGTTGTCGACGAGCAAGAGCGCATACGCCTGATTAATGAATCGGCGTGGTATTTGTTAAAGATGGCGCCGCGCCAACAACAGACTGCCTTAACGGATATATCCCCCGAATTAGGGACGCAGCTAGTCGCTTGGCAAAATAATTTGTTGCAGACTCCCCATATATTTCGTCCAACGTCGAGCGCCGCTGAAATAATGCCGCGCTTCGCTCGCTTGGGATCTGACAACGCATCTGGCACATTAATTTTTCTGGAAGACACCACGGCGATGGCCCAACAAGCGCAGCAACTAAAATTGGCCTCGCTGGGCCGGTTAACAGCGAGCATCGCGCATGAAATTCGTAATCCTCTAGGCGCTATCAGTCATGCTGGACAGTTGCTTAGCGAATCGTCGCAATTGAGCGACAGCGAAAAACGCATGACAGAGATCATCGCCAACCAATCACAACGTGTTAACAGCATTATTGAAAACATTCTACAGCTAAGTCGGCGCGAGAAATCCCGCCCTGCAGATTTTTTGCTTGAGCCTTGGCTATGCAATTTCCTTGATGAATTTTGTCGCGACCAACGAATTGATCGGCGGGCAATACGGCTGGACATTCATCCCACCGACATTAAAGTTCGATTTGATCCGAGCCAGCTACATCAAGTTATTTGGAATCTATGTCATAACGGGATGCGTCATACCCAATCACGCCCCGGTCAGCCCAGTCTACTCTTGACCTGCGGCATACCCGAAGATTCCCATCAAGCCTGCTTAAGTGTTATCGATTTTGGGCCTGGGGTTCCATTGGACGTCAGTGAGCAAATATTCGAGCCGTTCTTCACGACCGAAAGCAAGGGTACCGGTTTAGGGCTTTATATAGCGCGTGAGTTGTGCGAATGCAACCAAGCACGTTTGACGTATGCAACCCAAACTAGCGGTGGCGGTTGTTTCCGAGTTACGTTCGCGGATTCAAGAAGGGTGCAGGTGGTATAAATGGATCAATACAATGCTCTAGTGGTCGACGATGAACCAGATATTCGTGAATTACTCGAACTGACGCTGGGTCGAATGGGGATAAATACCTATAGTGCGGCGACGGTTGCTGCAGCAAAACAACGCTTGGATGAGCGCAGTTACGACCTTTGCTTAACGGATATGCGGTTGCCCGATGGCAATGGCATTGAGCTGATTCAATATATGCAACAACGTGGATTCGATGTGCCGATTGCAGTGATTACTGCCCATGGCAGTATGGAGCTTGCTATCGAGGCGCTAAAAGCAGGCGCGTTTGATTTTGTTTCCAAGCCAGTAGATTTGCAAGTATTGCGCACGCTTGTGACGACCGCATTGAAGTTATCGAACCCTGAAAAACAAGCGACGAAAAATCCACAGTTAACCTTGCTGGGTGAGTCGCCTTCTATAAAAGCGATACGCACCACTATCGCGAAGCTTGCGCGCAGCCAAGCGCCCGTCTATATCAGTGGCGAATCGGGAACGGGCAAGGAATTGGTGGCGCGTATGATTCATGATTTAGGCCCACGGATGGATAAGCCGTTCGTGCCAGTGAATTGCGGCGCGATTCCGGAGCAATTAATGGAAAGCGAGTTTTTTGGTCATAAAAAAGGCAGTTTCACGGGCGCGGTAAGCGATAAAGATGGCTTATTCCAAGCTGCCAATGGCGGAACGCTGTTTTTGGATGAAGTGGCCGATCTACCCTTGCTCATGCAAGTGAAGATGCTGCGTGCGATACAGGAAAAATCGGTGAGGCCTATTGGCGCGCAAAAAGAAATTTCGGTCGACGTGCGCATTTTGAGCGCGACGCATAAAGATCTTTCTATGCTGGTGAAGGAAGGACACTTTCGTCAGGATCTTTTCTATCGCATTAACGTGATTGAAGTCAATGTACCGAGCCTGCATGAGCGCGGCGACGACATTCCGCTGTTAGCGCGACATATCCTTGAGCGCCTCGGCGAGGCAAATCCAGGTACATCCTATCAGTTATCGGATGATGCCTTGATTGCTCTCCAGCATTACGCCTTCCCTGGCAATGTACGGGAATTGGAAAATATTTTGGAACGAGCCATTACCTTAAGCGAAAATAACGTGATTCATGCGGCAGACCTGCGCTTACCTACGTCTAACGATGAGATGGCAATGGGCGCTGATGCGGACGAATTATCTCTAGCGCCCTATCTCGATTCGATACAAAAAGAAGCCATTGTGAAGGCCTTGGAACAAACGCGTTACAACAAGACTGCGGCGGCGAAACTGTTAGGTATTACCTTTCGCGCATTGCGTTATCGTTTGAAAAAGCTTGGTTTGGAATAGACATATTTGCACAAGCATCGGAAATACTCTGTGTATACATGTCTTGATTGCGCCAATAAATTTTCACCTACCAAGGTGACGCAAAGTGTCAATTTGTGACTAAAAAGCGTAGTCCAGATTGTTTATCGTCATTAGGCCCTCGCGCTCGTTTATTTTCTTCTTATTGATAATTATAGATTTTATTTAATTTATGCCAGAAAAAAACTAAGCTGGCACAGCTTCTGCATATCCCTAGTTAGGAATAAAGATTTCTGGGATAGACAAGAAATTCCTTTCCTTGGTTTTGCAACAACGTTTGACACTTTTAGTTAACTTAAGTAGGAGAATTTTTTATGATTAGCATGCAAAGACAAAAAGGTTTTACCCTAATTGAATTGATGATCGTTGTTGCGATTATCGGTATTTTGGCGGCTGTGGCCATCCCGGCATATAGAGACTATGTCACTAAAGCGAAATTTGCGGATGTTATAGGAACAACCAGCGCAGTCAAAACAGCAATTTCAGTTTGCCTGCAGGAAAATGCTGGGGCTCTGACGTCATGTGATACCGTCGGGGAACTTGGAATAAACTTACCGCCTACTAGCACAAACGTCGCAAGCGTTACACTGACTGGAACTACAGCAGTAATAACTGCAACTGCAACGGCTACTGCTGGCGCTCAAACATACATTTTAACACCTTCCGTAGCTACTGGCGACACGGTAATTACTTGGGCAGTAAGCGGTACCTGCTTAACCGCCAACCCTAAAGTATGCTGATGCGCGCAGGTTAGGATGACCGATGTAAACGGGGT
>JANPPH010000186.1:0-1702 GCA_031428395.1 Gammaproteobacteria bacterium | reverse complement strand
GCTAGATCGTTGGTATTACTGGTACAACAAAAGCGCTTTCCCGCCACGGAAAATGGTCCAAACGACGACCCTATAGAAAGGTGAGTCCAACTTTCGACCTAAACTACTCCGCGAAAAAGCATTTCTAGGACATTTTGGCTGCCGACTGATTCTTTCCGCACGAAAAACAAATTTCCAGTAAAATACCGTTCATCTTCCGTAACGCCACGCCTACACCATGACCCATCACTATTTCTTTGCCACCGCGCCTAAAGGCATGGAGCCTTTGCTCGTCGCAGAACTGCGCACCTTGGGTGCGAGCAAAATAAATCAAATCCGCGCCGGGGCGTCTTTTGAAGGCAGCCTGGCCACCGCCTATCGTGTTTGTCTGTGGTCACGCATTGCCAACCGCGTGCTCTTGACCTTGGCGGAATTCGAAGCCAAAACCCCTGAGGCATTGTACGAGGGTGTGCGTGCGCTGGACTGGTCGGAACAGCTCACCGCCGAAGGTACCTTAGCAGTCGATTGCAATATTTCACGTTCGCGTATCAACCATACCTATTTTGCCGCGTTGAAAGTGAAGGATGCGATTGTCGATCAATTCCGCGACGACTGTGGGATACGGCCGTCCGTCGACACGCACCAGCCTGACGTACGCATTAACGTGCATATTCATAATAATGAGGTAACGCTTAGTCTCGATTTGTCTGGCAACAGTTTGCATCGACGCGGCTATCGCCAAGAAGACGTGGAAGCACCGCTTAAAGAAAACCTCGCCGCAGCACTGTTGTTACTCGCTGATTGGCCGCGTATCGCCCGATCGGGTGGCGCCCTCATTGATCCAACGTGCGGCTCAGGTACGCTGCCGATTGAAGCGGCGTTGATCGCGGCGGATATTGCTCCAGGCTTACTGCGTAGCTATTTTGGTTTTATTCACTGGCGGGGTCACGATGAAGACGCATGGGCTGAGTTAAAGACCAATGCTCAAATACGCAGGGAACAAGGCCTTAAAAACTTGCCGCCTATTTTCGGTTTTGATGCCAATTCCAACGCCGTGCATTCAGCCTTAGCCAATATTGAGGCGGCAGGACTGCATGGTTATGTCCACGTCGAGCGTCGCGAGCTTGCTGCGCCCTTTCCCCTCGCCGACCGCAATCGCGAACAACCAGGATTGTGTATCGCCAATCCGCCACATGGCGAACGTTTAGGGCAGTTTGATGAATTACGTTTTCTTTATGCGCGGCTAGGCGAAAAGATGCGTAGCGAATTGCGCGGTTGGAGTGCGGCGGTTTTTACGAGCAATCCTGATCTCGCCAGTTGTGTAGGCATAGCGCCGCGCGATACGCGTACCTTGTATAACGGCGCGATCGAATGCAAGCTCATGCTTTACGACATACCACAAACAGCGCCAACCCCGTCTTTGAGTCCAGCCTCGCCCATATCGGCATCCAAAGCTGTGATGACCGAATCTGCCGCACAGGATTCGGGCGTTATCATGTTCGCCAATCGCCTACGCAAAAATCTCAAGCAGCTAACCCGTTGGGCGCAACAACACGAGGTCAAGTGTTATCGTGTTTACGATGCGGATTTACCTGAATATGCGCTCGCTGTCGACCTGTACCACGGTGCGAAACGTTGGGCCCATATACAAGAGTATGCGGCGCCTAAAACGATAGATCCGGCCAAGGCCGAGCAACGTTTGCAACAGGCCTTAGCGGTTATA
>JANPPH010000185.1:0-10514 GCA_031428395.1 Gammaproteobacteria bacterium | reverse complement strand
GACGCCACCGCAACGCCTAAATATCCTGAAAATTCATTGAGGCCCATCGTGAAACCACGTTGATTGGGGCCCGTGAGGTCAAGCTTAGAGGCCTGGGTCATCGACCAGGCGAAACCTTGGTTTACACCCAAGAGTAGCGTCGCTGCGACAATCCAATTCCACGTTGGTGCGTATAAAATCATAAACGGGATAGGAACCGCGCTTAGCCACCCCAGCAACAACACTTTTTGCCGCCCCAACCGCTCCGATAAACGCCCGGCGACGAAATTGAGAACACCTTTCACTATGCCGAAGGCCACGACAAATGTGGTCAACAACATAAACGAGCCTTTTGGCACGCCAAACTCGCTTTCTGAGAGCGCTGGCACCACGCTACGCATCATGCCAATGGTCATACCCACGAGAAATACCTGAATCATGTAATGGGAAAACTGGGCGAGATTTTGGCGAATGCCATGGATGTATTGGCGATCATCCATGCGAGGGGTCATCGTGCTGCGCGACTAATTAGGCGGATTATTCCTATCCAAGATCCACCAACTATCATTTGGCATTTGGATAGGCAAACTGAGGCAGGACACTTAGGCGATCACTGAAAGAGGTGCCGCATTTTGCACACGTCATCCTCAAATGTGAGTCGTGCCATTCAAATTCAAGAGGAAGATGAAAGCTGCGTTGAGAGTTCGATGAGGTAGGCTTTAAAATCGTCCTTCAAGTCAGGATGCACCAGCGCAAGTTCGACGGTTGCCTGCAAATAGCCCAGCTTGCTGCCGCAATCATAGCGCTTACCTTTGAACTGATAACCCAAGACTTGCTCGTATTGCAACAACTTAGATATGCCATCGGTTAATTGTATTTCGCCCCCTGCACCCGACGACGTTTTCTCCAACAAATCAAAAATGCGCGGCGAGAGGATGTAACGCCCCACAACCGCTAAATTGGATGGCGCCATATCCGGACGTGGCTTTTCGACAATCGCATCGACACGCGCCACTCGGCCGTCGAGCTGCACGCCTGTTTTAACTATGCCGTATTTATCGGTCTCGGACGTCGCGATTTCCTCAACACCCAAGACACTGCAACGGTATTCGTTATAAATTGCCACCATCTGTGCCAGACAGCAACGATTACCACCATCGATCAAGTCATCGGCCAAAATCACCGCAAACGGTTCGTTACTGACTACCGGTCTGGCGCACAGCACTGCATGACCCAAACCCAACGCTTCCGCTTGCCGCACATACGCGCACGACACACCGCGCGGCACAATGCCATTTACAATTTCTAGCAGATCATGCTTGCCACGCTTTTCAAGCAGCGTCTCCAGCTCGAAATTTCGATCAAAATGATCTTCTATCGCGCGCTTGCTACTACTGGTCACAAATATCAGTTCCGTAAACCCCGCTTCAATCGCTTCCTCCACCGCATACTGAATCAGTGGCTTATCAACGATCGGCAACATTTCCTTGGGATTAGCTTTGGTCGCGGGAAGAAACCGCGTTCCCATTCCAGCCACCGGAAACACTGCTTTTCTTAGGGGGCTTGTCTTCATGCGTTAATCCGTTTTAGTTCTCGAATATTATTGGCGACCGCAGAGTGCTCTTGCAACTCCGGCACCAAATCCTTCAGCAACACCTGCAGTCGATCCTCGTCAAACTCGCGACACACTGTTTCCATGGCTACGATCACGGTGCTCAAGCGTTCCCAATCGACCTCGCGAGCCCGCGCCAACAGAATTTTGTCGTGCGCTGTTTTCAACAAGTCTTCCTGGGCGTAAAAAAGCTCTTCGTATAACTTCTCCCCGGGCCGCAAACCGGTATAAACAATCTCTACATCCGTGCCGGGTATTTTTCCCGACAAACGAATCATTTGCTCGGCCAAATAGCTGATTTTGATCGGCGCCCCCATATCGAGAACAAATATCTCACCACCTTTGCCCATCGCTCCGGCCTGCATAATCAACTGACAAGCCTCTGGGATAGTCATGAAATAGCGTGTGATGCCCGGATGCGTCACCGTCACCGGCCCACCCGCCTCGATCTGGCTGCGAAATAACGGCACCACGCTTCCCGCCGAACCTAAAACATTGCCAAACCGAACTGTAATAAAACGCGTGGTCGAGCGGTGGTCAAGTGCCTGACAGAAAATCTCCGCAACACGTTTGGTTGCGCCCATCACGTTCGCTGGATTGACCGCTTTGTCGGTCGAAATCATGACAAAGGTCTCGCAACTATATTTATCGGCCGCCGCAGCTAAGGTCTTGGTGCCTAAAACATTGTTGCGCACCGCCTCGCGCGACTGGGTCTGCAGCATCGGCACATGCTTGTAGGCCCCCGCGTGGAAAATAACTTCCGGCCGGTAAACACGCATCGCATGCTCAACACAAGGACCATCACAGACATCACCCAAACACGCATGCAAAACAAGATTAGGAAAATCGCGCCGCAATTCCATCTCAATGCTGTAAAGATTAAATTCGCAGCGCTCAAATACCACTAAAGCAGCTGGACCCAAACGCGCGATTTGGCGACACAGCTCCGCCCCAATCGAGCCACCGCCACCACTCACCAGGACAGTCTTACCAATAATGCCATCGCTGATGTTTCGCCAGTCCAAAGAAACCGGTTCCCGGCCTAACAAATCTTCAATCTTCACCTCACGCAGCGCACTAATACCGGACGACATTAAATCATTTAGCCGAGGCAAAATGCGGAAGGGAATATTGACTTGTTCGCAGAGTTCAACAATGTGCTGTATAGCTGCGGTACTTGCAGAGGGTAGTGCAATCACAATAACGTCAACCGATAACTGCGCAGCGAAATCCGCCAGTTGATCAATCGTACCCAATATAGGCAGCCCATGCACCTTCGCCCCTTTGAGGCTTTTCTTATCGTCCAAAAAGCCTACCGGCATATACTCAGAATCGCGAATCATATCGCGCGCCAACATCTCCGCCGCCCGCCCAGCACCGAGCAATAGCACACGCTTGCGCGTGCCAGCACCACGATAGCTAAGACCGTGATCTCGCCACATGCGATAGATTAAGCGCGGGGAACCCAGAAAAAAGACAAGAAAAACTGGATACAGCGCCAAGGTCGCGCGCGGAACGCCTTCCAAACGATTGAAGAGAAAAAGGCTGAGGCTGACACCTAAGGCACCCACGGTAGCCGCGCGAATAATATTCCAAAGATCAGGAATACTGGCAAACCGCCACACGCTCTTATAAAGGCCCGTCCACCAAAGCGCTAGACCCTGGATGATGAGAACCACTGGCAGACCGTACAAAAAATTTGTCGAATCGATAGATTGGTAGGAAAAATTAAAACGGGTGAGGTATGCCAATAGCCAAGCCAAGCTAACCATCAGCAAATCGTGCGTAACAACTGCCACTCGTCTATTGATGCGGGTCATTAGTCTTCTTATTCTATCTGTCGATTACCTGAAAAACGCTTTTGAATGAATACCCACGCCACACTCAAAATCAAAAGCACTGTCGACACATACCACCATAGACTATCGGGATAACGACAACTGAGCCAAGCAACCGGCCATAACAATAGAACATTTACGCCTACAAAGCCAATGCTCAACTGGCGATGTGAAAAACCCGCCTGTACAAGCTTTTGATAGGCATGGCTACGGTGCGCAGTATACCACCGTTCGCCGTTTAAGACCCGACGCAGCAATGTCAATGTCGCGTCAGAAATAAAAACAGCCAACAATATCAACCAGGTGCCGAACGCTAGGCCACCGTTATATTCACCCGCAACAGCAAATACACCAAACACAAAGCCTAAAAAACCGCTACCCACATCACCCATGAAAATTTTGGCGGGCGGCCAATTCCATACTAAAAATCCACCGCTCGCCGCGCAAAGCAGCAACAAAATCAAAGCAAGTCCATTTTCACCACTAAGCCACAGTAAAACGCCACCCGCCAGACTCGCACACACTGCCTGACTCCCCGCCAGGCCATCGGTACCGTCCATAAAATTATAAAGGTTTGTGAACCAAACAATGACGATGGCAGCGAGAAAACCCGTCGCCAAGCTTAGAAACACGTTACTCGTGTCGAACAGCCCGGTAGCTCCGAAAGCACCCGGCAGCCAAAATAAAACCCATAGCGCTGCGATAAAATGCACCGAAGCCCGCCAATGCGCCGCCACATGAGAGTGATCGTCGAGCCATCCGATCAAGGCAACGATAAGGCCGCCAACGCCCATCGCCCACGCCATAGCTGCGGGCAGGACTTGCGCCACCCCCATGACACCCACCCCAAACAAAAAAATCACCACAATCGCAATACCGCCACCTCTCGGCGTCGGTACGTTATGGGAACTTCTTTCATTTGGATTATCAATCAGCGCCCGCGATTGAGCATACTGACGAGCGAGCTTGGTGATAAACCAAGATGCGAAAAAAGTTGCTAGCAGAGTGAGAGGGAAAAGCATTGATTGGCAGTTTTAGCTTGGATTGGTATTGTTGAGACGGAGAGATTGTAGTGTTACGGCGCATTTTACAGTAGATGTGCGGGGCTTATCACACAATTAAGCGAAATTTATCAGTTTAACAACCCTGCCTCCAGTACAAAATGTTCTTTCCTTGCTCGAATAAAACTTGCTCTAAAAAAACGATCATCGTGCGCTCCCGGCGGATTTTGGATCTGCCAATCATCAGTTATACGTTCAGAAGCTCTCGCATCGCGCGTACGTCACCATGCAAAGAGGTGAGCATTTCGTCAAAACTCAAATGGGGCATGTACTCGCGCACGAGATGTGCCACCTCCTGCGCCTGTGCGAAGTCTCGCTGCTTCTTGACCGGTTCGCGAGAAAGCTGCCTGGAAAGCCAAGCCTTGTGTAGCGCAAATGCGCGCGGGTCTGGAACACGAAAGGGGACAGGCTGCCCATCATCATCCACCGCCACCGCCACCGCTTCGAGTTTTGGAGAATTAACCAGCCACTGCAACCCCGGCACTTCTGAAGCCACCCGGTCATCCACACCAAAAGTAATCGGTTCGTACTCATGCATCAAACGTGGGCCGATAATCAGATCAACCATAAATTGACCCGCATTGGCAGCGCGAAAACCCTGTTTTCGGATCGGCTCGAAAGTGCGATCAGCCTTTTTTAACAGCCCCAGCAATCCTTCTCCATCAAGGCGGTCGGATATAAGCGTAAGTCTCTTGCGGGTATCATATAGCAAGTCAATATCCCCAGAAGCAAGCAACTCCAGCAGGAATTGCACGCCACCGGCAGCTTCATAGGCATACATGGCCTGGGTGCCCAGCACGGTAAACGTACCAAGCAAGTCATGTGCGTCCAATTCGCGCAAGATGCGCCCAACCACGCGCGGCACCCGCGCAAGCCGCAGCGCTTTGTTCAAGCGCGCCTGCTCTTCAAGCTGTTTCCGAATAGCGGCCAGGCGCTCATGTGATCGCGCTTTGCCTTCCTGAAACGCGGCAAGGATCTGTTCAGTTTCCGGCGAGCGCCGCCCCATAAGTTTGCCGTTGCCCCTTCGATCCCGCTCTCGAAAGAGGTACTCGGCACCTCGAGCCACTTTCCAGCGCATGCCATAAGTGTAGGAGCGCCCATTATGATGGGCCGTAACATAATTCGAGTAAAGCTGTTGGGTGTTAACCAAATGCAGTCGCTGCTGGTTGGACAGGGGTTGCATGGGTGTTTCCGTCAAATATAGATATTTGTACATTACGACGGAAACTTTCGCGTTTGTCATTGTATTGTTTAGGGAATTTCGAACTGAACTAATCGTGAATATAATTACAATTCACCAGTGCAACACTCGATGCGACAACTATTCTGGCGCCGGGGGCTTGTGGGTTAATTCTCGTCCTTATCCAAACCGCCATTCCAGCTTGCTTCGCCCCACTGCTCAACGTCCTCTTCGGTCTCATCCCATTCGTCCGTGTCGGGGTCCCACTCTTTGTTACTCATCTTGGTTTCTGAGCCAAGATCTTCCGTTTCCATCTCATCTATTGGTCCTGTCCAGTCTTCGGGCAAGGCTATGGGTTTGAGATCCATCTCATACCAAGCGTCGATATCTACCTCTTCCATATCGCCGTCGAAGTGTTGCATTTGTACCACTCCATCGTCTTCCGACACTGCAACCACTTGAAACTTTTGCCCCTTATCAAGGCGTTGGTACCAATCGCCGACGACGGGCTCAGCATCTGTTGCCATTTTTACGCATCCTCTCCAAAAAAATCGTTAGTAATATCAGCCTAAGTAGAAAAGTTAAAGCGTCCAAATTAATGAATTCTTCACGCCTGCTAGCGCTCGCGTGTTCAGCATTAGGGAAAATCCCTAGGGTGCCGACACCAATACAGCAATGTAGCGGCGAAAGAGCGCAAGATATAATGAAAGCCCAACGCACGCAATATCGTCAATAACGGCCTTCGTCGCGGCAAGCTTAATCTTAAAAAAGGCGTAGCATTTACATGTCAACAATAGACGACTTTTTGTTTACAAGTATTTTCACCCAGCCGGATGAATGATCGAAATATTGCCCCTCACATTTATGTGCTAACCACACTTGGCGTTGTTGTCGGCGCATTTTTTGTATTCGGCGCATTGGGTTATCATGATCAATTTTTTTTCGCGCCCATGCTGGCCGTTGCAATGGTATGGGCAGCGCTCAATTTTAGGCGGCAACAACGCGGCTTGAGCCATTTTCGCGTAGCAAGCGGACTACCTTTTACGCGTCTGCTTAAAAAATCAGCGGTGCGGTATGCGTTTTGGCTTTTAGTCCTGTATGTGGGCTGGCAAGCCTATTATCTCGTGCCGATTTTCTCGCCTTATAAAAACGATTTATTTTTCGAATATTTCATTCAGGGCTACGCTGTTTTGGGCCTGCCGTATTTTTTACTGACGCTCAAATTCAAGGCTTCAAGAACCGAAGATTTCTACGATCCCGCCATTCGCGCTTTGCATATGGCTAAGCAAGTTGTACTGCGCCTAAACAGCCGCCAGCCGCTTTCCAAAGTGTTTCGCGTCTTCAAATCGAAATACAACCGTAAAGTATTGTTAAATTTGCTCATGCGGGGCTATTTTATTCCCGTAATGGTGGTACAGGTGTACGCCGGGATCCACCATAGCTTGGAGCAGAGTGTAAACCCGACGATGTCATGGCTCACGCTGTTGATGTGGCTGACCACGATGTTATGGTTAGCGGATGCGCTGGCTGCGAGCGTCGCCTATAGCATGGAATCGCGATGGCTGGAAAACCGCAGTCGCTCGATTGATTTGACGCTGAGCGGCTGGCTAATTTGCTTGATGTGCTATGCGCCATTGAATAGTGTCACAGGCACTCTGTTTGCTTTCGGGCCGAATATTGCAACGAATACACCGGCCGGGCTTATTATACCAGACCTGACCCTTTTTTATGCTCTTGAAATCATCGAAGTGACGTTGCTTGCAGCGTTGGTCTATTGTGATTTAGCGCTAGGACCCTCACTTGCCAACATTACGCTGAAGCGTTTGCAAACCCGCGGACCTTATGGCTTGGTGCGCCACCCCGCCACCGTATGCAAATTATCGTTATGGTGGTTGCAGGCCGCTTTTTACAGTCAATTTTGGAGCTGGGAGCTTATTGTTGGCCAACTTGCCTGGTCACTGATTTACATCTTGCGAGCATTCAGCGAAGAACGTCACTTGCGTCAGTTCGCGGAATACAGGGAGTATATGGAGAACGTAAAATACCGTTTTATTCCGGGGCTAATTTAACCCCATTAGCGCTTATAGCAAGGGCGTGCGAGGCGTAGTCACCCTACCGTGCCAGCGCCTGACCGGAGAAATTTACGCAGTCTTTTATCCACGCTCGAATACGGCGATCGACTCAACATGGGTGGTGTGCGGAAACATATCCATCACGCCGGCGCTACGAAAATGATAACCGTGTTCTTTCACAATCACGTTCGCATCGCGCGCCAACGTCGCTGGATTGCACGAGATATAGACCATGCGCGACGGCGCGAACACGTCCAAATGACGCACCATTTCTAACGCACCCGCACGCGGCGGATCAAGCAATAATTTATCGAAACGGCGATTAAACCACGGCTGTTTGCGCGGATCACCGGCCAAATCTGCAACGTGAAATTTTGCATTGTGAATGTCATTGTGACGCGCATTCTGCTCTGCCCTTTGGATCAAGCCGGGCTCGCCTTCAACCCCCACCACTGTCTTGGCTCGACGCGCGAGTGGCAGAGTAAAATTACCCAGGCCACAAAACAAATCCAGCACCTCATCATTTTCGGTCGGAGCGAGCAACTCTATGGCTCTGTGCACCATCTGACGGTTTATCGATGCATTCACTTGGGTGAAATCCCCAGGCCGGAAAAATAACTCCACCTGAAATTCAGGCAGCGTATAGCTGAGAGTCGCTTGCTCGGGCCACAGCAAGTGTATGGAGTCCACACCACCTGGCTGCAAATAAATCTGAATCTGATTCTGCATGCCGTAGTCGCGCAGCTTTGCAATATCTGCCGCCTCTAGTGGGACTAGGTGGCGAAATACTAGTGCGATGTCGTCGTCGCCCATCGCCACTTCGACTTGCGGTATGCACTCTCGGGCTTGCATCTGCGCCAATAAGTCACGTAGCGCCATAAAACGCTCGCCGACGCGCGGATCCAACACCTCACAACGCGTCAACTCTGCTAATACGGCGGTGCGTTTCTCGCGAAATCCAAGCATAAACGTCTGCTTTTTGGCCACGTACTTTGCACCCAGGCGAGCGCGTCGCCGGTAGCCCCACACTGCACCGACCATAGGTGGCATCACGGTTTCCGGCTGCACTTTACCGATATGCTCTAAGGTCTCCAGCAATATTTTTTGCTTATGATGAATCTGCGCCTGACCCTCCATGTGTTGCAAACTGCATGCGCCACACAATGAAAAGTGGATGCAGCTCGGTGTTACACGCTCCGCTGAGGCGAGCAATACATCCTGTGCAATGCCTTCATCATAATTGCGATGCTGCTTCAAGTAACGAAAGGTTACGTCTTCACCGGGCAAGGCTCCGTCAATGAATACGGCTTTACCCTTGACGCGACTAACCCCACGCGCGTCGTGGCTCATCGAGGTGACACTGGCGGGGACAATTTCGGCCGATAGGGTTTTGCGATTACGTCTGGTCATGGCGACTTCATATCGGCGCTAGCGTTCTTAGACGGTTCGCTCCGCCATGCTTGAAGAAATTCCTGCAAATGGGGTTTAGCATCTTTGGTCAACACGTCTCGCGCCAACTGGCATTCGTGTGCATAGGCATCGTGGTTTAAATGGCCACGGATTAATTCAAAGCGTAAATATATTAGATAAGTGTTTAACACATCCGTTTCGCAGTAATCGCGAATCGCTTGTAGCTCGCCATTCAAGTAACGACCCCATACCTGTCCACCGTGCATGCCCAGCTTACCTGGCAACCCTAATAACGTAGCGACTTCATGTAACGGTGCCGCGGCACGGCCCTGGAAAGCAGAGAGCACGTCCATGAGATCAGTGTGACGATTGTGATAGCGGCTAAGATAATTATTGAAGCGGAATTCGCGGTCGCTATCACCGCAGTCCCAATAGCGCGGTGCGGCGATCCCATGCAGCAATGCGCGGTAGTGCAACACCGGCAAGTCAAAACCGCCGCCGTTCCACGAAACTAAGGTAGGCGAAAATTTTTCGATGCCGTCGAAGAAACGTTGAATTATTTCGGCCTCAGGCGCGTTGACATCGCCCAGCGACCACACTTTGAACATATCGCGCGAACGCAATACAACCGAGATGGCGACAATTTTATGCAAATGCAGGCGCAAAAACTCACTATTGTCCTTTTCTTGCCGCCGCAAATGGAATAACACCTCGCCGACCTCGTGGTCAGAAAGCCCATCCAAGCCATATAAGCGCCGTCCGCCCTCAACATCGGGCACGGTTTCAATATCAAACACAAAAATATTCATGAGGAAAAAGAACCGTAACGATTAGTCTGGAAAAACACCAGTGGAAAGATAGCGATCGCCACGATCGCAGATGATGGTAACGATGATTGCGTCCGATAGTTCTTTACTTAGTTGCAACGCCGCAAATACCGCACCGCCGGAAGAAATGCCAGCAAAGATACCTTCTTGTTTTGCCAGCAAACGTGTCGTTTCCTCAGCGTCTTGCTGAGTGACGTCGACAATGCGATCAACTCTAGAACCATCGTAAATTTTTGGCAAATAGGCAGATGGCCAACGCCGAATACCGGGGATCTGCGAACCCTCGCGCGGTTGCACACCTATAATTTGAATCGCGCTGTTTTGCTCTTTGAGGTAACGCGACGTGCCCATAATCGTACCGGTGGTGCCCATCGCGCTGACGAAGTGCGTCACCGTACCCTGCGTATCTCGCCAAATCTCTGGGCCAGTCCCTTCATAGTGCGCACGAGGATTGTCTTCATTTGAGAACTGATCAAGAATTTGTCCTTTACCGTCCGCCGCCATTTGCAACGCCACATCACGGGCACCTTCCATG
>JANPPH010000184.1:0-5073 GCA_031428395.1 Gammaproteobacteria bacterium | reverse complement strand
CCAAAACCTACGCCAATTGGCAGCTTTGTTAAGGCCCGAATTTCGGCGACTTTTTCCGCCACGCTCGACACATCCAAGCTGGCTGAGCCAGTGACGCCTTTCAATGATACGTAATAGACAAAGCCACGTGCCGCGTTCGCTATGCGCTTGATACGTTCTTTGGAGCTGGTTGGCGCGATGAGGAATACAGGGTCGATATTATTTTTGTACAGCTCGGCGGTTAAGGCTTCAGCTTCTTCAGGCGGCATATCGACGGTGAGTAAGCCGTCAACACCCGCTGCTTGCGCGGCGGTGGCAAATTCTTCATAGCCCATCACTTCGACGGGATTCAAATAACCCATTAATACGACCGGCGTTGTCTGGTTGCGGTCACGAAATTCCTTAACCATCTTCAGCACACCGCGCAAATTCAGGTGATGTTTTAACGCGCGTTCGCAGGCGGCTTGTATCACTGGACCATCGGCCATGGGATCGGAAAAGGGTACGCCTAACTCAAGGATATCGGCTCCCGCATTTACCATTGCATGCATGAGCGGCACAGTCGTGGAAGGCTCTGGATCTCCGGCTGTGACAAAAGGAATCAGTGCCTTGCGACCCTCTTTGCGTAAGCGCTCAAACGTGGCTGGAATACGACTCATACTTTAATCCCTTCTAACGCCGCGACGGTGTGAATGTCTTTGTCACCACGGCCGGATAAATTGACGATGATGATCTGGTCTTTACCCATCGTCGGCGCAAGTTTCGCCGCGTAAGCGAGCGCATGACTGGATTCAAGCGCAGGCATAATGCCTTCCGTACGCGTGATGGTGTGAAATGCAGCCAAGGCTTCTTTATCTGTTGCGGCGACGTAGTTGGCGCGGCCCATGTCTTTTAGCCACGCATGCTCAGGGCCGACCCCGGGATAGTCCAGTCCAGCGGAGATGGAATGCGTTTCGATGATTTGCCCGTCTTGGTCTTCGATTAAGTAAGTGCGATTGCCGTGCAATACGCCGGGACGACCAGCGCACAAGGTGGCTGCGTGGCGACCGCTTTCTATGCCATCACCGCCGCCTTCAACGCCGTAAATCGCCGTATCCGTGTCGTTTAAAAATGGGTGAAACAAACCAATAGCGTTGGAACCGCCGCCGACGCAAGCAATAATGGCATCAGGCAAGCGTCCGGCTTGATTTAAAATTTGCGCGCGCGCCTCGCGCCCGATAATGGTTTGAAAATGTATTACCTTCGCAGGATATGGATGCGGGCCAGCGACGGTACCAATTATGTAAAAAGTGTTATCGACATTGGTAACCCAATCACGCATGGCTTCGTTCAATGCATCTTTAAGCGTTCGCGAGCCAGACTCTACCGGGACGACCGTCGCGCCTAAAAGACGCATCCGATAAACATTAACGGTTTGGCGCTTGATGTCATCTGAACCCATGTAGACCACGCATTCCATACCCAGACGCGCGGCCACGGTTGCTGTCGCGACACCATGCTGACCTGCGCCGGTCTCAGCGATGACACGCTTTTTGCCCATGCGCTTGGCGAGCAGCGATTGGCCAACAGTGTTATTTACTTTATGCGCGCCAGTGTGGTTGAGATCTTCGCGTTTGAAATAAATCTGCGCGCCACCCAGCGTATCGCTCCAACGTTTGGCATGATAGAGCGGTGATGGCCGACCAACGAAATGGGCTAAATCAAAATCCATTTCGGCGACAAATTCAGCATCGTTACGAAAGTGCTCAAACGCGAGCCGCAGTTCTTCCAACGGCGCCATCAACGTTTCAGCGACGAAGCGACCACCATACGGCCCGAAATGTCCCTGTGCATCGGGCCAGCTGTTGAAATCGACCTTAGCTTTGGTCTGCGACACGGTTAACTCCTCGCATAAATGCCATTATCTTCGCTTGATCTTTGATGCCCTTTGCCGCTTCCACGCCACCGCTGACATCCACCGCATAGGGCCGGACCTGCGTTATTGCCTGAGCAACATTTTCTGGCGTTAAACCGCCCGCCAGTATAACAGGCTTGGGCAATGTCGTCGGGATACGCGCCCAATCAAACGTTGCGCCCGTACCGCCCGCAACGCCGGGCTGATAAGTATCCAGCAGCAGCGCACGCGCTTGTTGATAGACCTGAGCAGTTTCATACAAATCAACCCCGTCGCGCATACGAATGGCCTTGATATAGGGTTTGCCGTAGGCGACACATTCATTCGGCGTTTCATGGCCATGGAATTGCAATAGGTCAATATGCACTTTGGATAATACAGCTTTAATTTCATCCGCTTGCGCATCGACAAAAAGCCCAACTACCGTCACAAACGGTGGCAGCACTGCGACAATTTTTTGTGCCGCTGCGATGCCTATCGATCGAGGACTGGGCTTATAGAAAACCAAGCCGATAGCATCCACCCCGTTTTCGACCGCCGCTAAAGCGTCTTCCGGACGAGTGATGCCACAAATTTTTACTCGCGTGCGTTGCATAGGATTAGGAAAGATTACCAGACAGAGGGGATGGGGGCAAAGGTGGGAACTGTCGCCTCCTGGCAGCCAATATTCATAACATTGGGAGGCCGGAACAAGTCTTAATGTAAAGATGTGACGCTTTTTCGTAGTTAACGAAGGTGCGTTTCCCTTAACTAACGATCAAACGCATAAGTCAGCCCTCTTTGCTGGCCGGTAATCTCTTTCAGCATCCCTAGCTTTTCGAAATTCCGGATCAAGGCATTGGCTGTTGGCGTGCTGACAGACAACGCCTTCTCGATGTCAGCGGCCAACACTACGGGTTTGCTGCAAAGCCAGGCATATTTAGCGTCAAGATTATAACGCGCCAGCTATCGTATTGCTTTTACAGGACAATGTGCTTTATTTTGCATTGTTATCCGGCGTTTTGATAATAAACTACAGGCGTTGAATCGCTCCACCTGTTGAGTTAATTCGAAAATTAAGGTCATTAAACCAACCTAAGAAAACAAATAAATAACTTTACACTGACGGTTCCCACATCGGGGGAAGCCTCATAAGCAGTGTTACCGATACAGCCCCTTGCTATCGCGATCAGTTAACGCTAATCCTCACATAGACTACAGGGTGCTCGGGCTTACCATTGAGCTTCTCCACTGTAGCAGACACGTGATGAAGTCGCAGCCAACGGTGGAATGTGGTCCTTAACGCACGGTTAACATAGCCGATTTTCCTTCCTTGGTGCATTACACACAAGGCGTCGTTATCGACTGGGTTTCCTTGGTCTACCTCGAAGGTAACTGCATCTCCCAATCGAATACTGCTTACATCTGTGCCAAGTACATGACGTAGCCCGGCAACTTCCATTAGGTAGTCACATGGCACCGCATCTTCTGGGAAATCGGGCACCAAGGCAAAACCGTCACTCGGCAAACGGGCGCCGGTGTACCCAAAGAGTGTCATATCGGAGTAGCTAAACGGTGATGGGAGCCGATGCTGTGCAAGAAAATCTGTGAAATCCTCGCGCTTACGCGGTGGTAAACGCCGCATAAACGATTCAATTACGCCATGTCGTGTCTCTGAATCTTCCAGACGGAATGCTGGAAAACCCTTAAAACCTGCCTTGCAAGCCGCCTCAAAATCGGGCGTGTCTTTAAGGTAATGAAAAATAACCTGGCCATCCGGCTCAACGCACACTTCGCCGATTACGCGGCGCGTGCGAGACTGCGCGGCCTCATCCTGCGGCTGCCAGGTCATTAGCAGGTGGGAGGGTTCAACTATATGACGTAATACATTCATTGCAGCAATTCTTTCAGCAGAGTGAGTCGACGGTCAAGCAAGGCCAGCATGAATTTAAGCCTATCCGCAGTTAGTGGTACGGTGGCCGTAAGCTGAACCAAATCTATGATCGCCTCGGATAATTCGTTTGATGAAAAATTCAATTTTGCGCGCGTAAGCTCGCGGGTTTCCGGCCACTCATCAAGCACGCGTTTAAGCAACGGGATATGGCCATGCATCGGTAGGTCATCGTTGAGCGACCAGTTAACATGGTGCGCACCCTTCGCAATATAGTGTTCATAATTTTCATTGCTCCAGTTAGCAATGCGATTTGTGAATCGCTCGTGCCCCAGACTCGTCCCGTTATCGAATAGCGGAGCCAATCTACATTGAGCTTTCGCGTTGGCATGGTAAAAGATGAAGCCCCAATTGTCTTGGTGACGATCCGTGTTGCCGATGAGCGCATCAAATAGCAGCGCGTCTACCCACCATTGCCGCCAGCCAGGCTCCAGTAATCCATTTATTGCGAGCATCCTAAGAAGGCGTATGTTATCAGGCAAGTTATGCTGCGTCCCGCGCTGACGGTCAAAATCACTCTGAATTTTCTGAAGAAAATCGCCTGCGAGCACGAAGGTTTCGCTATCGTCAGTGTAAAACCATTCGATTAAGGCGGCGCAATGGCCAGTATCTGAATTCCACGCGCCAAAGGCCGGAGGTACTTTAACCCCCAGCAAACAACCAATCCGGTACGCCACCACCTCGCCCCAAAACTGATCGGGATAGCTGCTCTTTGAGCGTTTGAATAAGTAGCGCCGGCCTGGCGTAATAACCGGTTCTGAAGGCTGGTTTGGCGCGAACAAAGCATCTTTGGCCCGAGCCCCTTGCGGGAAGACACCAAACTCCGCATCAACCTCCCAATCGGCTACGTCGAACAGCGCTGTTTGGATCAAAGGTTGAATGGGCATCCGATCAGTCCGGTTTTCTGGCCGCGCCGCTTGGGCTTGTTGGTTGCCTCACTATCGCACTTTGCACGAATGCGTTCCAGCAATACCGATGCGGGTTCGTCGTTGGGGTCTTGCGGCACCAGTTCGCCGCGAAAGGCTTTGGCGAGTAGCGCGGGGGGGAGTTGTTCGACTAGGGCGCGGGCGGTGGTGTAGCGGGCGTCGAGGCGGTCGGCGTAGGCGAAGAGGTCTTCGACGCGGCGGACGATTTCGGCTTGTTCTTCGCTTGAAGGTAATGAGATAGGCAAAGCACTGAGCATGGATTTATTGATCGATGGTAACTACTCGCCCCCACTAAAAAATAGTTCAGAAAGTACTTGACAGGTTTTTTGATGCAAAAAACGAAC
>JANPPH010000183.1:0-1688 GCA_031428395.1 Gammaproteobacteria bacterium | reverse complement strand
GATGTATTTCTCAAGCCTCGGAATTGGGTGTAGATATAGATTTTTATCGCTGGCTGGTGATCTTCATGCTCGCGAGAAAGCTTCCATTGCCGTTTTTACCCCACCGTCATTCCCGCGTAGGCGGGAATCCACAGCCTATTGGCGTCGCCGAAGGATTCCCGCCTACGCGGGAATGACAATTCTGTCGGGAATGACAATTCTCTATCGGGATGTGGGCAATATTTTTGCCCTTTACTGGAGAGGGTTGTCGCCATTGCACTAGCGAAGTTCGCCGTCCATTCCGTCTAGCACCGCTGCACGCTGAACCTTCCACTGCTCAGCGGCTTGTTTTGCCGAAAGAACGGGATCGCCTGGCGGTTGCGGCGTTGCTGCAACGGTACCAGGAGCGTTGCCGCTTGACTTCTTAGCGCTGGGCGCCTTGGCTGTCGGCTTTGATGCCGCTGTCGCTGGGGCTTTTTTCTTGACTGGCGGTTCCGTCTTAATTGGCTTGGATGCCGGTTTAGTTGGCACAGTTGAAGCGCTATCTTTCTGTGCGCCAGTGACTTCCGCTACTGCCGCTACTCCGCTCGCATTAACCCCTACGAGCAAACCCGCTAACAACCAGTTTTTATAAATCATGCCCAATTTACCCCCTCTTGGAACCCCTAAAAAGACTATAACGCATAAAAAGCGCGGCACGCAAACCATGCCTTATTCTCACACAATGCGGCATCGTGATCCAGCGACCACACCTATAGTTTGAACGATCATTTGTCTGATGTAGCGCTTAAATTTTCGCTGCCAATTAAGTCGCGATCCTAGCAGGATAGCTTCAAATATCGGCGCATTTCGAACACGGGATGCTAACAAAATCAGCCTCAGCGTCTAAACGCAAAGCGCTTAGAGACCCACCCCAGGCACAGCCGCTATCAAGCGCTAAGACATTATTATTTTTCTGCAGGCCTAACGACGCCCAATGACCAAAAACGATGGTATGAGCGAACGTTGCGCGTTGCGGAATCTCAAACCATGGTAAGTAAGGCGCCAATTGCGTACCCGGAGGCCCTTTTGGCTCGAGGCTTTGGCGGCCATCTTTATCGCAATAGCGCAAGCGAGTTAAGGTGTTGGTGATAAAACGCAGGCGATCCCAACTTGTTAGTGCCTCGTTCCAGTGGTCGGGCTGGTTGCCATACATATGATTGAAAAAATCGGTGCAGTCAGGACCGCGCAACACTAACTCTACTTCATGCGCGCACACGAGCGCTTTTTGCATATCCCATTGAGGAGGTAGACCGGCGTGCAGTAATGCGATATTGAGCGTTGGATCATAATGCATAAGCGGCTGCTGACGCAGCCATTCAATCAGCTCAGCACGGTCCGGTGCGTTCAAAATATCTTGGAAGGTGTCGTGACGACGCAAGTGAGTGCTGGCATATGCTACGGCGAGTAGGTGCAGATCATGATTTCCTAGCACTGTAATAGCATGTTGGCCCAAGCGTTTTACAAAACGCAGAACCTTCGCCGACTCGGGACCTCGGTTAACAAGGTCGCCGGTAAACCAGAGGTAATCCTTGCGCGGATTGAATTGGATTTTCTCAAGTAGCGCGTTCAGCTCTTGATAGCATCCTTGCACATCACCTATTGCGTAAATCGCCATAAAATAGCTTTAATTTAACGAATCATACGATTCAGCATAGAGGATTACTTAG